>JAGMDR010000128.1 GCA_023128595.1 Planctomycetota bacterium
GGCCTCGCAATGACACAGAAACTCAGTTTATACCCCCTGAACGGTTACAACTCGGCGCGCACGTTGTTTGGCGGATTCGTCGAGGGTCTTGTTACTGCCAGTTCTTTGGGTAGCGGATGGATTTGGGCTGGATACGAAAGCGCTGACACAGCTTGTCCACCAGTGCATATACCCTTTTGATCTGATAGTCTGTTGGTCGGGCGGTTATGCCGTCGCCTACAACGCAGATACGTATGGCCTGACTCCTGCCACTCCAGGTTCGGCTCGGCGTGATTGACCATTGCATTTGCCACTTTTCGGTTGGCAGTACTCGTCCGTTGCCCCCGCCGAGCCCGTTACAGACCACAAAGTGACAGTTGAGGTCCTCCGGACCGGCCAGTCCGCTGAGAGAGGCCAACTGTTCTATGTTGCCGGCTTTCGTGCCGCTACAGTAAATCTCGACGCAGTCCCAGCGGTTCGGTTGCTGCGCAGCTCGAGAACGAACAGCCGCTTCGATCGGGTCAAGACGATCAAGACCTACATAGATCGAAAGGCTGAATGGACCGGCCGAGGGGGGATTGCCGCTCAGGGCCATCAAGACTATCGCGCCGGTCGTCATCGAGACCAGCAGTGCCGCCAACACCTTTGCAACTCTCGGCTGATTTGACATAGTCGGACCCAGGCAAACAGAAAAACTTCGAGCCTAACTGCTTTAGAAAGCCCATGCAGTTATAATGTAAACATCGGCAGGTACTAATGTATTACTCCAGATTTTGCCGAAAATTTTATAATTTCTCTTCACCGGTTCAAAAAGTTACAGTGTCGTCCGAAAAGACGCGGAAAACTCTCAGAAATTTTTGAGCGCCGCAGCACTTGGCCAAAATCTCAGAGCCAAGCTCCTCACAGATAACTTGTTACAAACGTGTTGATTTATGGGACTCGAGTCTGTATATTCCCTTCGTGAAGCTGAGCGCCGGATACCGAGTGTTTGTTCTCGGCGTCGAGATCAGCGTTCTTGCGTTGAAAGTCTTATTGGCCAAAAGCGAGGTGCAAGGATGGCATCGGAATTTTGTGCAGAGACAAAATGCAACGAGAAGCATTTGGAAACCCGTTCATTATCGGCAGAGGAAATCTCAAGACTGGCCAATCAGGGCTGCAGTTGCGCGGACTGGTCCATGGTCGAAGTCGCCGACGGGTTCGATGCTGAAAGAGTAAAGGCGACGCACTTCAGCGGACGGGTGAAGTTGGGCGCGTTCAACAAACGCATAGCTTTTTTCGGCGGCGTTGAGAAACCCGCCGGCATCAGCAACGCAACAATCCACAACTGCACAATCGGCGACAACGTCTATATCGACCAGATCAGAAACTACATCGCCGGCTACGTAATTGAAGACGACGTGATAATCGAGAATGTCGATTTGCTGGCCGTCGAGGGCGAAAGCTCGTTCGGCAACGGCACCGAGGTGGCCGTGGTCAACGAGGCCGGGGGCAGAGAAATACCGATTTATGACCACCTTTCCGCTCACACCGCCTACATAATAGCGTTTTATCGCCATCGGCCCAAGGTCATCGAAAGCCTCAAAACAATGATCGCCGAATATACTGCCTCGGTTACCTCCTCTCTGGGCCTCGTCTCTGCCGGCGCCAGGCTCATCAACTGCCGAATCATCAAAAATGTCAGGATCGGCCCCGGCGCCGTGATCGAGGGGATCAACAGACTTGAGAACGGCTCGGTCAATAGCTGCCCCGAAGACCCGGTTTACATTGGACCGGGTGTCTATGCCGAAGATTTTATCGTCTCCAGCGGCTCGAAGATTACCGACGGCACGATAATATCCGAGTGCTTTGTAGGCCAGGGCACGGTATTGGCCAAGCACTACTCTGCGGAAAGCTCGGTGTTCTTCGCCAACTGCGGCGGCTTCCACGGCGAGGCCTGCGCGGTATTCGCCGGGCCTTATACCGTCACACATCATAAGTCCACCCTGCTTATCGCAGGTCTGTTTTCCTTTCTCAACGCCGGCAGCGGAACCAACCAGAGCAATCATATGTACAAACTGGGGCCGACCCACCAGGGTATCATCGAGCGCGGCTCCAAAACGGCCAGCGATTCGTACATACTCTGGCCGGCAAAGGTCGGACCATTTACCGTTGTCATGGGCAGACACTACAGAAACTCAGACACTTCGGATTTGCCTTTCTCCTACCTGATTGAGCACGAAGATGAAAGCATTCTCGTCCCCGGCGTGAACCTGCGCAGCGTAGGAACCGTCCGAGATGCTCGAAAATGGCCCAAACGGGACAGGCGAAAGGGCAGGAAGAAACTCGATCATATAAACTTTAAGCTCTTGAGCCCTTACACGATTCAAAAGATGCTTAACGGCAGCCGGTTGCTCAGAAACCTTAAAGCCACATCCGGAGACAACACCGAATACTTTACCTTCAACAGTGTCAGGATTAAAAACTCATCGCTCGAAAGAGGCATTAAGCTTTACGAAATCGGCACAGACAAATTCCTGGGAAATTGTCTGATTAAACGGCTGGAAGGCAAGCGGTTCCGAAGCGTTGACAAGCTTCGCTCGGCGCTGTCGCCCCAAACCGAAATTGGGGCCGGCAAGTGGATAGACCTGGCCGGCTTGTTCGCTCCGCAGGAGATTGTGGAGAAATTACTGACCGACATCGAAAATGGTACCGTCGTTACGCTTGAACAGGTAGCCGAGGCATTCCGGTCTATGTATGAAAATTATCCTGCGTACGAATGGGCCTGGGCCGCGAGCGTGTTGCAGCAGTGCCTCCGTAAAACAATTGACCGGATAACGCCAAAGGATATTGTTGAGCTGGTGGCAAGATGGAAGTCGGCCGTCGTCGAGCTCGACCGGATGCTTTCTGCCGACACTAAGAAGGAATTCACCGTCGCCGCCCAAATTGGATTCGGCATTGACGGCGATAACCAAAGCAGACAGGTCGATTTCCGGCAGGTAAGGGGCACGTTCGAAGAAAACAGCTTCGTCCGCGAAATTGAACGGCATATTGCCGCCAAAACAGCGCTCGCCGACGAGCTGATCGCCAGGCTGGAAAAGATTTAGCTCCCGGCAAATTGCCCCTTGCCGCTGGAATGGAAACGCAGTAAGAATAGCCCTATGGGTTTTGATTTTGGACCGTGCTTTATAATTACGCACGGTGTGGGCAAGAATGTGAACCGTTTTTAGCAAAAGGACTGCTTATGAGAGTGATAATTGAACCGGACTATGAAACAGCAGCCAAATGGACTGCCAGCTACATCGTCAAGAAGATTAATGAGTTCGGCCCGAACCAGGGCAAACCGTTTGTGCTGGGCCTGCCGACGGGCTCTTCTCCGATAGGTGTCTATAACGAGCTGGTCGAGCTTTACAAGGCGCAGAAGGTGTCGTTCGAGAATGTCGTCACCTTCAATATGGACGAATACGTGAATCTGCCCGAAGACCACCCGGAAAGCTACCATTCGTTTATGCGGACATATTTGTTCAGCCATATAGATATTCCGGAGGACAACGTCAACATTCTCAACGGCAACGCGCCGGACCTCGAGGCCGAGTGCGCGAGGTATGAAGAAAAGATAAAGGAGATCGGCGGCGTCAAGCTCTTCCTCGGCGGCATAGGCCCAGACGGCCACATAGCGTTCAATGAGCCGAGCTCCTCCCTGTCATCGAGGACGCGCATCAAGACGCTGACTTACGACACCATCGTGGCCAACTCGCGATTCTTCGACAACGATATCAATAAGGTCCCAAAAACCGCTCTGACCGTCGGTGTCGGGACTGTGATGGAGGCCGAGGAAGTGCTGATAATCGTCAACGGCCATAACAAAGCGCGGGCGCTGCGACACGCCATTGAAGAAAGCGTAAATCACATGTGGACAATAAGCGCCCTGCAAATGCACCCCAAAGGCATTATTGTCTGCGATGAGCAGGCAACGATAGAATTAAAAGTCGGCACGGTAAAATATTTCAAGGATATAGAATCAGCCAATCTGGACCCGGCTACTTTGTTGAAATAACCCGGCCGATTGCCAAACTCGACTACGCACACGTGAAATGGAAAACGGGAAATCCACGACCGCTGCCTCGATTTGCGAAGCAAAACGGCGGGGGTGGATTTCCCGTTCTAATCTTTATCAACTATGCCGGCGTTCGCAGCCTTCTATCTGACAGGCGTACCGCCGGGCAAAACGGGCGGCGCGGCGGGCTTGGGCTCCTTGCCGGGCGGATAGACGATTTTTGCCTCGCCCTTGAGCTTCTCGAAGTACTCTGTACCTAATTCAAACAACCTTCTCTGGACCAGTTCGTTCATTAAGCTGTCTTTGACCTGCTCAAACGATAAGCCCTCCCTGCGGTCGGTAACTTTTATAATGTGGTATCCGTGGGTGGTTTTCACAACATCGCTGATACCGTCCACCTCCAGCGCAAAAGCCGCATCGGAAAACTCCGCAACCATACTGCCCTTGCCGGTCCGCGGGAAGAAACTCAGATCGCCGCCCCCGGGCCCTGATGGGCAGGCTGAGTGGGCCTTGGCCAGCTCGGCAAAATCGGCCCCTTCTTTGATTTGTTTGAGCAGGTCCTCGGCTTTCGCCTTGGCCAGAGCGTTCGCCTCGTTCGGGTCCGAGTTGGGGTCGGACAGGTCCGGCTTTATCAGAATATGGCTCGCCCTGGTCTGTTCCGGCCACCGGCTCTTCGTCTGCTCGTAATATGCCTTCGTGTCCTCCTCCGTAACCTTTACCTTGTCCGGATATTCAAGCGTGATAAGTTTCTGATGGGTCAGTAGCGTACGCATCTGGTCCTTCCACTGCTCGAAATTGTAACCGGAAGCCTCTATCTTTTTCTTGAGCTCTTCCAGGGTCACCGGCGGCTTTTGGAGTGACGCTATTTTCGTAAGTTCGTTCGTCACGTCTTCATCGGTAACTGTTATATTGGCCTGCTTTGCTTTCTCCTCGAGAAGCCGTATCTTAATCATTTGCGGCAGGGCCTGTTGTCTGACCATTTTCTTGTACTGCTCGATGATCGCAGGCGGGCGGTTTGCGGCCTGCTTGGCCAACCTGTCAAGATCCGGCTTAATTAGTATCTGGAGGTCGGCTTCGGTAATATCCACGCCGTTGACGGTAACGAGGACGTTGTCGGCGGGCCTTACGGTGGCGGTCTTTGGTTCGACTGCATTGACGTCGGGCGTGACCGTTTTGGTGTCGATCTTAACGGTATTCGGCCCGGGCTTGTTGGCGTCGGATTCGCTGGGCTCCTTCGACCGGCAGCTCAAACTGCAAACGGCGCAAAATATCGCAACCCACGCCGACGCTCTCAAAAAATAGATTCTCATAATTCTGTCCTTTCGCAGGTACAAAAGAAAAAAGACCCTTCGTCAAGGGTAGCTGAACTCATTATTCGACCCCTGAGGCCGTTTGTCAAGACATTTCCACCTTTTCACCCCCCAGGATAGCCCGCACAGCTAATTTCTTAATATCGTCCCAAAGGTTGTCGGCGACCCAGAGTTCACGGATTTATCGCTTTGAGGCAACGGCATTTTGCCGTATTCTATGCAGTGCTGTTGATTATGCCAAGAACGGAACTAACCTTTTTGGTTCAGTCTGTGCC
>JAGMDR010000129.1 GCA_023128595.1 Planctomycetota bacterium
GCGCGTGCTAAGAGCGCTTAACTATGAGCCTGTGGACCGCGTCCCTGTTGACTTAGGCGCAACGCCCTGCTCCGGGGCCCAGGTCAGCGTAATCGCAAGTCTGCGCCGGGCACTTGGGCTTGATAAGGCCGATGAGCCGGTCAAGGTCGTCGAGCCTTACCAGATGCTCGGCGAAGTCGCAGCCGATTTGCACGCCGCTCTCGGCATCGACGTTGCAAACCTGCCGGGTCCGAAAAATATGTTCGGCTTCGAAAATGCCGGTTGGAAACCATGGCAAACGCCCGATGGAACCAATTGTCTTGTGCCGGCCAAATTCAATACCGAGCCCGAACCAAATGGCGATGTGCTGATGTACCCCGAGGGCGACAACTCGGCACCGGCCTCGGCGCGAATGCCAAAGGGCGGCTACTACTTCGACTCGATTATTCGCCAGAAACCCATCGACGATGACAAACTCGACCCCGCAGACAATCTCGAAGAGTTCACGCTAATCAGCGATGAGGATCTGAAGTACTACGAGCAGGCGTCGGCCGAGCTTTACGACAGCACTGAGCTTGCCATTGCGGCGAGCTTCGGCGGGACCGCCTTCGGTGACATAGCGCTCGTCCCGGCACCGTGGCTCAAAAACCCAAAAGGAATTCGTGACATCGAGGAATGGTATATCAGCACGGTCTCCCGTCGTGAATATATCAAAGAGGTCTTCGCCGGCCAGGTTGAAATTGCGCTGAAGAATCTCGAGCGGATTTACCAGGCGGTCGCTGACAGGGTGCACGTTGTGTTCCTGGACGGGACGGACCTTGCGGCACAGAATACGTTGTTTTGTAGTCCGGATGGATACAGAGAGCTTTATCTGCCGTTCAGCAAGAAAATAAACGACTGGATCCACGCCAACACGAAGTGGAAGTCAATGAAGCACTGCTGCGGGGGGTGCGAGCCGCTGATTGAAGGATTCATAGACGCCGGCTTTGATATCCTAAATCCCGTTCAGACCTCCGCCAGGGGTATGGACCCGAAACTGCTCGTCGAAAAGTACGGCGGCAGAATAGTCTTCTGGGGCGGCGGCGTCGATACCCAGCAGACCCTGCCGTTCGGCACGCCGGACGAGGTGCGCCGACAGGTCCAAGAGAGAATCGAGATATTCAGCCGGACACCCGGCTTCGTCTTCAACCCGATCCACAACATCCAGTGCAATACCCCGGTCGAGAACCTGCTGGCAATGTTCGAAGCACTGGGCAGAAAGGTCTGAGAGCGACAAATTGTGAGCAAACCAAAAGCATCGAACCAAATAACTGTCATTTTACTGTCGGCCCTTCTCGCAGTATTCCTCGGTGTCCCCACAGCAAAGGCCGGCCCGAGAGAAGTGGTCGGCTTAAACGGCACGTGGGAAATCGAACAAGGTAGTATGGATTTTGTCCCGAACCGTTTCGGCCATAAGGTGCCGGTTCCCGCCCTGGTGGATATGGCTAAGCCCGCCTTTGCCGAGGTCGGAAAAAAGAGCAACAAGCGGCAGGCCTTCTGGTATCGACGCACCTTCACCGTCAAAGGCCGAATCCCCGAAGTTGCCATCCTGAAAATTCATAAAGCAAAGTACGGCACGAAGGTCTTGCTCAACGGCGAAGTCGTCGGCGAGCACCTGCCGTGCTTCACCCCAGCTTTAGTGGATGTGAAAGAATTCCTCAGAGGCTCCGGCCAAGAGAATGAGCTTATCATACGTGTCGGGGCAAATCGTGAATCCGTCCCCGACGGGCAGCCCGCCGGCTGGGACTTTGAAAAATACAAATACATACCCGGAATATACGATTCGGTCGAACTGGTCCTCACGGGCAAACCACACATCGTGAATGTCCAGACTGCCCCGGATATCTCCACCGGCAAAGTCAGGGTCGTTACTGAGGTGCAGTGGCCCGCCCGAACGGGAAGTGGCTCAATGTCGTATGAAGTTTCAGAAGCAAGTACCGGCAAACTTGTCGGCGCAGTGAAAAGTTCGGGGATACCTTTTGGTCCTGATCAAACAACAAAACTTAATACCACTATTCCAATAGAGAACTGCCGGCTATGGTCGCCGGAAGATCCGTTTCTGTACGAGCTTAAGATAAATTCCGGTGCCGACGCCGTCCGGATCCGCTTTGGTATGCGGTCGTTTAGTTTCGATCCCGAAACAAAGCGGGCGATACTCAACGGCAAGCCCTACTTTATGCGCGGCACGAATGTCTGCGTATATCGGTTCTTCGAAGACCAAACCCGTGGTGACAAGCCTTGGCGCAAGGAGTGGGTCCGCCGTCTGCACCGCAAATTCAAGTCTATGCACTGGAATTCGATTCGCTATTGCATCGGCTTTCCGCCGGAGCTTTGGTACGAAATCGCCGACGAAGAGGGCTTCTTGATTCAGGATGAGTTCCCTATATGGCTGTTGGGAAAGGCCCCGGAGAACCCGATGGCCGAGAAGATTATTCCCGAATATACCGAATGGATGCGCGAGAGATGGAATCATCCCTGCGTTGTTATATGGGACGGGCAGAACGAAAGCGTCACGCCCGAAACCGGCAAGGCCATCGGCGCCGTGCGTCATCTGGATCTGTCCAATCGTCCGTGGGAGAACGGCTGGGCCGAGCCGCAGAACCCCGCTGACTTCGTCGAGTCCCATCCTTATCTGTTCATCAAGGGTTGGCAAGGCAAAGCGTCATTTCGCTTGAAAGATATCGCCAACGTCTCGGGCGTGCCGCACCTGCGCGCTGCGCAGAAAAAACAGAATGTTCCAATCATCATCAATGAATACGCCTGGCTCTGGCTCAATCGTGACGGGACACCCACCTGTTTGACCGACAAGGTCTATAACAGCCTGCTCGGAGCGAACTCCACCACGGCTCAGCGGCGTCTGCTCTACGCAAAGTACCTTGCCGCCCTGACCGAGTTCTGGCGGGCTCATCGCGAGTGCGCGGGCGTCCTGCACTTTTGCGGGCTCGGCTACTCCCGGCCCGGCGACAAACCAAGACCCGAAGGCGGCGCAACGAGCGATCACTTCATCGATCTCGAAAAGTTAACGTTCGAGCCGAACTTCGAGCGCCTCGTCCGGGACGCATTCTCACCCGTGGGACTTATGCTCGATTTTTGGGACGAGCAGCTTGCCCCGGGTGCCGAAAGGCCGCTCAAAGTCTTCGTCATCAACGACCTGTACCGCAGCTACATGGGCGCCGTCGATCTGCGAATTGTCCGTGGCAAGCGGGTTATCTTCAAACAGTCGAAGCCCTGCACGGTAGCGGGCCTGGGCCGGGAGATATTGACTTTTGACCAAAAGTTCCCGACCGAAGCCGGCCGGTACCGGCTTGTCGCCCGGTTGCTCGCTGCCGACGGCACGCCCGTTCAAAGCCTGCGGGACTTCAAAATAGCAGCAAGCAGTAAATAACCGTGATTCTTTGAGGATGGAAAATGAATTCGCATAGTGAATCTCGTCGTGATTTTCTAAAGGCAATGGGTCTTTGCGCATCGGCCTTTGCCGTATCAGGTTGCACGCGCTCTGGAAGGAGAGCGTCCCGCAAGATCCCGCAGGATAGACCGAACATTCTCTGGATTACCTGTGAGGATGTAAGCCCTTATTATCTTGGCTGCTACGGTGATTCTTACGCCACAACACCCAATCTGGACAGCTTCGCCGCCCGGGGCATCCGGTACACCAAGGCCTTCGCAACGGCGCCGGTGTGCGCGCCGGCGAGGTCGTGTTTGGTTACGGGAGTTTATGCGACCTCCCTTGGGACCCAGCACCTGCGCTCGGATGTCAAGCTGCCCGAGCAGATAAAGTGTTTTCCAAAGTTACTGCGCAGCGCCGGCTATTATTGCTCGAATAACTACAAGAAAGATTACAACTTCACCGACGTCGGCGTCTGGGATGAGTCAAGCCAGGCGGCCCATTGGCGAAAGCGCAAGCCGGGCCGGCCATTCTTCAGCGTCTTCAACTTCACCTCAACGCACCAGGGCCAGATCAACGGCTCCGATGAGCAGTTCTTCAGCACGTACAGATCGAAGCTCAAACCCGAGGAACGTCACGACCCAGACAAGATCACACTGCCGCCATATTATCCCGATACCCCATTTGTGCGAAAAATCTGGGCGCGGTACTACGACCTCATTACGTTTATGGATAAGCAGGTCGCTGATCTGCTCAGCCAGCTCGAGGCCGACGGCCTGGCCGACAACACGATAGTGTTCTTCTTCGCCGACCACGGCATGGGCATTCCCCGGTTCAAGCGAACGCTTTACGACTCCGGCCTGCACGTCCCGCTTCTGGTTCATTTCCCGGCGAAGTACCGGCACCTCAGCCCGCTGGCGCCCGGCGCCACAACCGACAGACTCGTCAGCTTCGTCGATTTTGCCCCGACCGTCCTGAACCTCCTCGGCCTGCCCATCCCCAACTATATGCAGGGCAGTGCATTTCTCGGTCCCCGGGCATCTGCGCAGCGAAAGTACATATTCGGCGCCGCCGGCAGGGTCGATGAGGTCTATGAACTCCAGCGCTGCGTCCGCGACAAGCGCTATAAATACATCCGCAACTATATGCCGCATCTGGCCTACATTCAGCCGAGCGAATACCCCGACCGCGCCGAGATTATGCAGGAGCTGCGCCGTGTGGCCGCCGAGGGCAACCTCACCGCCCCGCAGAAATCCTGGTGGCAGCCGAGAAAGCCGGTTGAGGAGTTCTACGACACGCAAACCGACCCGCACGAGATAAACAACCTTGCGAATTCGTCCGACTACGCACAGACCATCCAGCGCCTCCGTAAGGTCCTGCGCCAATGGATCATCGAGACACGCGACACCGGGTTTATGTCCGAAGCGGAGATGCACATTCGCACCAAGGGCTCGACGCCTTATGAGACGGTGCAAAGGCCGGACAAGTACCCCGTCGAGCGTATCCTCGCCGCTGCCGAACTCGTGGGGATACAAGATCTGTCCAGAATACTCAGGCACTTGGGCAACAGCGACGGCGCGGCCAGATACTGGGCGGTCGTTGCCCTGGCCGCCCTCGGTGACAAGGCAAGTCCTGCTGCCGATGCACTCACCAGGGTCCTGGCCGACCGTCAGCCGAATGTCCGCTTTGCCGCCGCCGGCGTCCTGTGCAACCTGGGCCGATGCGAGGAGGCACTACCGGTACTGGCAAAAGGCCTCGAAGACCGCCGAGAGACGGTCGTCCTGCACGCCGCCCGTGAGATCCAGGGCATCGGCGAGAAAGCCCACCCGATCGTTGAGCAGATAAAGCAGGCCCGGGCAAGATGCAAAAACGCCGATGGCAGCTACAAAAACAAAAATCACGCAATGTTCATCGACTGGGCGCTCAAATACGCCCTGGCAAACTGCAAACAGTAATGCCATCCCGGATTTCCAACATCAAGGCGTCCAAAGAATCAAGAATGTGATACGAAGCTTTAGGATAGTGACAATGACTACAAAAAAGAGATTGGCAAGACTGTTTCTGTTGGCAATTGCATTATGTGTCGGGCTAAGGGCGGCTGAAGCGAACAAACCGGTAGCCTCCGGGACCGCAGGCGAGCACCTAAAGAGCATTCGTGAATTTGGAGTGCTGCCGACGAACAATGCGGCCCTTAACCGCGATAATCTGCAAAAGGCGATTGACTGGGCCAACCCGCGGGGTGCGGCATTGTACGTTGAGCCGTCGCAAGAGCCTTATCCTGCGGCGGGTGGGATTATTCTGCGGGCGAACGTAT
>JAGMDR010000013.1 GCA_023128595.1 Planctomycetota bacterium
GCTTAAAAGGCCGTTGCTCTACCAACTGAGCTACACTCCCAGGTCTTTACTGAACTTTTGCAAAATTCTTGTCTTTATTGACAAGACTTTACGTTCAATTCGATAGGTCAATAAGTCAAATCGTGGTGTGGATTGCACTAACGGCATCTTCGGCCTATCGACGGCAGTGAATTTATAGCACGTCTGTGCAGGTCTGTCAATACCGCTGTGTAATATTGCCGGTTCACGGGTGGCGTTGGGCGGCCCGGCACGCTCGAACAAGCCGCCGGCAACACGATTCCAGCCTTATGGCCTCTTGCTCGTACAGGGGCTACGAAGTACGTGCCTTAAACAAGAGCACAAAGACCAGGATGCAGACCAGCGCTACGCCGGCCGGCACCATGAATATCTGACGCCATTGGAACTTTTCTTCCTTCTTGAATTTGTCCATTACAACGCCGGCGAACTGGGTCCCCAGCAGCAGGCCGAGACCTGTCGTCGCGGCGAACATAAGCGCCTGCATCGTACTGAGGATGTCCTTGGATGCGACGCTCTTTGCGTAGATCTGCCCGCCGATGATAAAGAACACGTATGCAAGTCCGTGCAATGCCTGGGCCGGGACGATGAGCCGGCGCTCTTTTGTCCCGATGTAGATGACATACAATAGCAGCCAGCAGCCCGCGCCCACAGCCAACGTCCATTTATATCCGAGACTATTGAGGCAGACGCCCAGCAGGAAGAAGGTCGCGATTGCCTGAACCGCCTGCGCGATAGCCATTGACGCAGGCACATTCCTGTTCTTAACGCCAATATCCTGCATGAACCTGGCGGTGCCCTGGAAGTAGAACTGCATAAGCCCGGCAATGATCATTGAAACGACGACGAAGACGAGGAAATTGATGTCGCCAAGCATCTTTATCGTCTCGGCGATTGGTGCTTGGACTACGTCCGGGGACGGTGGCGGCGGCGGCGTTTCCGGCATGAAGATGCACCCTACCGCCATAATCAGCGAGAGGGCTGCCGCAAAGTAAAGGCAGTCGCGGCCCTGCTCGCCTGTTTTGAATTTCCATCGCCAGCCGGTGAGGAAATATCCTACAAGGGCCCAGGCAACGGGTGCCCAGAGGAATATCTTGCCGGAGGCGGCGTCAACGGCTGCTTCGTCTGCGCAGACTTTGGCGAGGTGATGGAACATCATGGAATTAACCAACGGCAGCGTAGCGGCGTAAAACACCGAATAGAGCAGCATTACCACAAAGAGACCTTTGAAAGTCGTCTTGCGGGCAGCGAGAAACAGCAACACGGCGCCGGCGAAGTGAGCGACTATGAGTATCCATTCGGTATTTAGGTGTTTGTCTGCAAGCCATCCGGCGAGGAGTGGAAAGACGATGCACGCCAGCGGCAGGGTGGCGTAGATTAAGCCGGTCTGCTTGCCGCTCATTTTGAGCGGGCCGAACAGCCGGGCTGCAAGCACCGGGAACCACGCCCCCCAGATCGCGTACTCCATAAACATCACAAAGCTCAGAGCGAGATACAATTGCCAGGTCATTTCGTTCTCCTTAACTGGTCGTTACTATAAGGCTTCTGCAAAATTGCAGGTTAGGCCTGCTGCGTTGGAGTTTGAATCTCAAACCGGGTTCATCCGCCGAGACTTTTTAGTTTTTCTGCGGCGAGCTTGATGTCACCGATGCGGTCGTCTCCGGCCTCGCGTTCGATTGCCATAGCTCCGTCGAAGCCGATTTCTTCGAGGGCGTTGATGAATGCTTGGGGCCCGACCTGGCCTGTGCCCCAGGGGACTTCTGCGCCCCAGGTTCCGGGCTGCTCGGTTCGGGTGGCGTCCTTGACGTGGAGGTGCTTTATCCAGGGCGCCAGGGTGCGCAGGGCCTCGATTGGGTCGCCTTTGTCGTAGAGTATCATATTGGCCGGGTCGAAATTGACCGCTATTGCGGGGTGATTGAGCTGTTCGAGAAACTTTTTCAATTCCTCGGCGGTTTCCTGGCCGGTCTCGAGCAGGAGCACAATGCCCTTTTCCGCGGCTGCATCGGCCAGAGATTTGATCCGGTCGTGGAATTTCCTGGCGTAGGCCTGGTCGGTTTCGTCGATAAAGCCTGCGTGCATCGAGAGGTATTTGACGCCGAGCTTGACTGTTGTGTCAATTGCGCCGAGGAAGAGCTTGTGATTCTGCTCCCAGCAGTCATCCGGCACGATGCCCCCGGTTACTTTTATGGCCTCGAGGGTCGAGTAGTCTTCCTGGGGAAAGTCTATCATCGTTGCGGTTATCGTCCAGTCCCGGCTCTGGATGGCGGCCAGGACGTCCGGGTCTTGCAGTGCCGGTCTTATGCCGAGGTGGACATGCTCAAGGCCGATCTTCTTCATTGCCTCGGCGACGCCGGTGATATCGGTTTGTAACGACCAGGTACAAACTCCTACGGGCCAATTCTTGCATTTCATTTTTCAGCACTCCAATTCAATCCTTTTTAACTATGGCTCCGACACCGCGTAACAGTTGGCTTGCTGCGGCGTCATTGCGAGACCTGCCGAAGGCGGGTCGTGGCAACCTCAGGGCTTCGGAGTATTGAGATTGCCACAGTCGCTTCGCTCGCAATGACGGTCATCAGTTTAACTCCAACAAAGCATTACGCGATTTCAACTTTCTTCATTTCTTCGATTGATTGTTTTTCGGCAGCGACGATCTTGACCGAGTCTCGTGATTCTTCGAGTGTGGTTACCGGTTCGAGCTTCTCGCCTGCTGTCAGCTTTGCGAAGTGCTCGATCTGGAGGAACCAGCCGTCCCCTTCGGCGACGTCCGGCGTGAAAGCGTCTGCTTCGGCGGGGCAGACCTTGAACATTGGCTTGCGAGTAAGGTCATAGACTATCGTTGCCGTCTCCAGCACAAGGTTGAAGCTCATCTCGAAACCAAATGAGGGGGTCATCGCCCATCCGCCTTCTGCGGTGACGACCTTGTCGTCGTCGTAAAGATACTGCGTGACGATGTGGACGAGTCCTCCACCGGGAGCTTTTGCGCCGAAGCCGGCGACCGCCTTCGGCAAGCCGAAGAGGTACTGGACGTAATCGGTGTCGTGGATGTGCAGATCCAGCGCCATCCCGCCCGATCGCTTCTCGTCGGCGAACCAGTCGTCCAGGCTCCACGTCGGCGCTGAGCCGAGCCTGCGGAAAGAGGCCGCGACGACCTTCCCGTATTCGCCGCCGGCGACGATTTCCTTTGCCTTTGCGTATTCGGGCCAGAATCTGACGCAGTGACCGATTTGCAGGAGCTTTCCACTGCTCTTGGCCGCGGCTATCATCTGCTCGCAGGCTTCGATGGTCAGCGCCATCGGCTTTTCGCAGATGACGTTCACACCTGCCGAGAGGGCCTTGGTTGAGAATTCCGGGTGCAGGAAGGTCGGCAGCGTGATCGAGACCGCGTCGAGCTTGGCCTCGTCTAACATCTTGTCGAAGTCGGTGTACAACTCCAGAGTCTCGAAATCGATGTCCGATTGTGCATCGCCGATATTGCCGACGGCCTTTTTGGTGTCCTCGACGATATTGGGATTGGTGTCGCAGACTGCGACGACTTCGGCGGCTTCGACCTTGTTCCAGCACTGATAATGCGTCCGGCCCATAAACCCGAAACCCACAATGCCAATTCTAAGCATCCTTGCTATCCTCCAATTCTTGCTTCCGTTGCGATTTAGAACCCCACGTAAAACGTGGGGCTAAATATTTAGCCTGCGGTTCCCCGCTTTCGCACGGACGAGCTTACCGCAGGTTTTGACCCACAAAACGCTATTGCCGACGCCTCGGCATTTTACCAGAATCTTTGGCCGGCTCAAGGATAATTCTGCGATTTGTTGGTTGGACGAGACTTGGGGCCGTCGCGTGCCCTTAGCTCTTCGGTCTTGCGCAGACGCTTTATCTGCTCCTTCACGCGGCGTTTTATCTGCTGCGGCGAAAGCCGCTTGCGAGGGTTGTGCTGCCCGGCGGCGGCCTTAGTCACGGCTGGCCTGGGTTTGAGCAGGGCGTTTATCTGCCGGCGGGCTTTTTCGCGTGTTTTGGCCCCGGCAGGTGGGGCCCAACCGGCGCCGTGCCCATTGCCAAACGTGGCCTTGAATTTCTTGATCTCGGCTGCATCTGCCTGCTTCTGTGCAGTGAGCATCGGCGGAGCCTGCCCCCCGGCAGGCAGAGGCGAAGCCGATGCTGTAGTATCTTTATTTATTTCTCTATTACTCTTATTATTGTATGTTCGGCGTTTGTGCTTAACTCGGATCGCAGATTTGACGCAGTGGCCTGAGCATTTTTGCGCAGGGTCCTGAGCAGTTCTGCTGAGCTGACCTGAGCAGTTTTGCCTAAGCTGCGGGCCCGATTCGGCTGTGCCGCCACCGCCCGGCCCGGGTGGTTTGCCGTCTTTGGCAGACTTGGGCATGTTCGCAAGGGCCTCGCGGACATCCTGATGCGACCGGGACCACATAGTTCGGTAATAACCCTTGGGATTCTTGATATAGATGTACTTGCGTATCCTCCTGATCATCCGGCTAATCGTGCTTGGCGAGAGGCGGAACTGCTTGGCCAGCGTCTCATTCTTCTGGTAGCACCCCTTGGCGCCAAAACTGTGGATCAGGGCGAGCAGCGTCTTCTCCCCCAGCCCGATACCTCTGATCGCAAGAATATCATAAGTCAGCCGGATGTACCGCTCAGTCGTTTTCTTCTTGTTCTTTTCCATTTCACTCTCCATGCAACTATGATGTGATATTTGATAATTATACAACAAAATTCCCGCCAATGCAAGGAAAAAATTGTAAAAATCCTCAAAATTTTCCCGATTTTCTGCAAGGCCCTGTCGTCTCGGCACTTAGGGGATTTGAAAAAGTTCGTGCAAGTTGGGAGTGAATCGCTTAGAATTCTGTAGATTCAGTGCTTTTTTACGAGTCCTCTGATGGGTTGTCATTCTGCACTTGATGCGGAATCCAGAGGCTCGAGATAGTGGATTTCCGCTTTCGCGGAAATGACAATCATCAGTTGAGCGGTGACAGAGCGCCAGAATATTGAGCAAGTGCATAGTTGAGGTGGTTTATGACGTCGAAGGAGCGAATTTATGCGATTTTGCGGGGGGATGCGGTTGATCGGGCGGCCGTTACGCCGATCTTTATGTCGTGGGCGGCGAATTTCATCGGGCGGACGTATCGGGATTACTACCTGGACGGGGACGTCTTAGTTGATTCGCAGCTTGCGGTAACGAGGGCGTTCGGTATCGATCAGATAAGCGCGATAAGCGACCCGTGGCGGGAGTCGTCCGCATACGGGATGGAATTTGATTATCCGGAGGAGGGGGTGGGCAAGCCGAGTGGTATTCTGTTGAAGAGTGAAGATGACCTGGCAAAGCTCAAGGGCGTCGATATGCGGAAGGGCGAGAGGACGAAGCAGCGGATTGAGAGCGTCCGAAGGATGGCGGACGAGATTGGCCGGACGCACAGCGTATTAGGCTGGGCTGAGGGGCCGTTCGCCGAATATGCGGACCTGCGCGGGGTTGAGGCGGCGATGCTGGATTTGATAGATCGACCGGGGTTTTTCGTCGAGGCTGGCCAAGTCATTATCGAAAACGAGATAACGTTTGCCGTTGCGCAGGCCAAGGCCGGGGCCGATATGATTGGGATCGGTGATGCGGCAGCGAGTCTCATATCGCCGAATGCTTATAAGGAGCTTGTTCTGCCGTTGGAGCGGAAGCTGTTCTCGGCGATTCATGAGGCTGGGGCCACAGTAAAGCTGCATATCTGCGGCAACATCAGGAACCACGTGGCCTTTATGGCGCAGAGCGGTGCGGATATTATTGACGTTGACTGGATGGTTCCTCTTGATGAAGCGAGGGAGCTTGGCGGGCCGGAGGTTACTCTGTGTGGGAATTTTGACCCGGTGGCTGTTCTGCTGGAGAGCAGCGCCGAGGATGTTGCCGAGGCGGCGAGGCAGTGCCTCAAGGCGGGCGGCGAGAGGTTTATTTTGATGCCCGGGTGCGAGGTCCCGCCCGATACGGCGGAGGAAAATATTCGGGCATTTTGTCCGTGCGATGGCTGTTTGATTTGCGAGGAATTGAAATGTTAAGAGTTAGTAGGCGAGAGTTCTTGGGGGCGGCGGGAGCAACCGCGGCCTTTACGATAGTGCCGCGGCATGTGCTCGGCGGGCCGGGCCGTACTGCGCCGAGCAAAAAGCTGAACATTGCAGGTATCGGTGTCGGCGGGATGGGGCGAACGAACCTGCGCAATCTCAAGGGCGAGAATATCGTCGCGCTGTGCGATGTTGATGAGCAGTATGCGGGCAAGACGTTCAAAGAGTTTCCGAAGGCCGAGACCTTTCGCGATTATCGCAAGATGCTGGACAAGCAAAAGGACATCGATGCGGTTGTGATTGCCACGCCGGACCATACTCATGCGGTGATTGCGGCCGCGGCGATCAAGGCGGGCAAGCACGTATATTGCCAGAAGCCGTTGACGCACGATGTATGCGAGGCTCGCAAGCTTACCGAGGCTGCTCGCAAGGCGGGGGTTACGACGCAGATGGGCATCCAGGGCCATTCGCACGAGGGGATTCGGCTGATATGCGAGTGGATATGGGACGGTGCGATAGGCGAGGTGCGTGAGGTCGATGCGTGGTGCAGCCTGAGTTATTATCCGTGGGGTCACGCGTCCTGGAGCACGAGCTGTGCGACGCGGCCGAAGGAGACGCCGCCGGTTCCGGGGACACTTGACTGGGATTTGTGGATAGGGCCTGCGCCGCACCGGCCATACCATCGGTGCTATCATCCGGGCGTGTGGCGGGCGTGGTGGGACTTCGGCTGCGGGATGATGGGTGACAGGGGTGCTCATACGCTCGATCCTGTTTATATGGCATTGAAGCTCGGCCATCCCACGAGCGTGGAGGCCACGGCTCTGGCCGGAGGCGGCGAGACACATCCTTTGGCGGCAATCGTTACTTACCGGTTCCCGAAGCGTGGGAAGCTGCCGGCTGTCAAGCTCACCTGGTACGAGGGATTGCGAGCGCCTCGGCCCGAGGAGCTTGAACAGGGCAGGCAGATGGGACACCCGGAAGGCGGGGCGATTTTCAAGGGCAGCAAAGGCAAATTGATGTGCGGCGTGTACGGAGAGAGTCCTCGGCTGATACCCGAGAGCAAGATGCAGGCGTACAAGCAGCCGGCCAAGACGATTCCGAGAGTGAAGGGTCCGCATGAGCAGGACTGGGCGAACGCGTGCAAGAGCGGCGCCCAGCCGAGCGCAAGCTTCGATTATTCGGGTCCCTTGACCGAGATGGTGCTGTTAGGGAATGTCGCCAAAAAGATAGGCACGCCTCTGGAGTGGGACGGGGCGAATATGAAGGTTACGAACGTGCCCGAGGCAAACAAGTATGTCTGCGGGGAGTATCGCCGGGGGTGGACGCTTTAGACGAACTCGCGCATTACCATTAAAGAGACGGCCGAGGGGATGTACAGAGCCCTGAAGAACAAGGTCCGGAGGATGAGAGGTTACGTGGAGCTGATGGAATCGCAGTATTAGTAGAGTGTTACAGCTCAGTTGATGCGTGTCATTGCGAGGAGCGAAGCGACGTGGCAATCTCGTTTGGGATTTGGTGCTTTGGTAATTCGAATTTGTTTGGGATTTCGATTTTCGGATTTACTCCTCGGCCATCCACTGCTCTGCTACGATGCACAGGTCGAGGAAATTGACTATTCTGTCTTTGTTGATATCGCCGGCAGGGACGGTTCTCCCCACAGGATTAGTAATTTCTTTTGATTTAATTGTTTTTATGCCATAGGGCATCTGAAGCTCATGTATAAAGGAGTAGCAATTATGATTATTCGTATATTTGTTTATTGGATAGTTGGAGACTGTTGTCCTCCAGCCAGTGAGTCATCAAGGTATATAGGTCTCTCAGATCCACTTCACCGTCACCAAAAGGTAGTGGAGCAATGTCAACGGACGGTTCATGCCGGCCCCAATACGATGCCAGTGTTACGAAATCTCCGAAATCGACCTTTTCATTACCGTCAAGGTCAACGACAGGCTCAATTGACACTTGCCACAGGTCCCAATAACCAGACCCCCCTGGGCGCTTAGAGTTGAAGTATAGCGTTGAACCATCGGCAGAGATGTTTGGCCCACCCTCCCGATAGGTACTATTGACCGTCGGCCCAAGATTCACTGGTGCTCCCCACGGATCACTTATTGTGGGTCGTGTCGTTACCCATATATCACTGTAACCACACCCACCAGGCCGGATGGAAGCGAAGAAAAGTGTCCGCATGTCAGTTGAAATACCAGGCGTAGCATCAACATGCTCACTATTTACTGTTGGTCCAAGATTCACCGGCTCTTCCCAAGGATCATTTACAGTGGCTCGCATTGTCATCCAAAGGTCCACAGAACCGTACCCACCGGACCGCATAGAGTGGAAGAAGAGGCTCATGCCGTCAGCCGAAATAGCCGGCGTAGCATCTTCAGTCGAGCTATTTACTGTTGTCCCAAGATTTGCCGGTTCTCCCCAGGGTTCAGAGGCGCTTGCCCGCGTCGTAACCCATAGATCATAATCACCTGAGCCGCCAGGTCGATTGGAGACAAAGAGGAGCGACAGACCATCGCCTGAGATGCTTGGCTCACCGTCATAATAGGAACTGTTGACCATCGAGCCAAGATTCACCGGGCTGGCCCAGTCGTCGTTCATTTTTGTCCGGGTTGTTACCCAAATGTCGCAACCACCGGATCCACCGGACCGGTCGGACTCGAACAGGAGTGTTAGCCCGTCGGGCAAAATGCTCGGTACGGCATCACTATAGGAACTGTTGACGATTGGCCCAAGGTTAATGGGCGTACCAAAGGTAAAGTCTGCGTTGGCAACCTCCGCAACCAGGCCCAATGCCAAAAGCAATATGAGTGAAATTGTTTTTTTCATCTCATTATCTTTCAAGAAGTGTTTCTCCTCTACCCTGTCCCGATTTGGGTAGAACCTACGGCTCTTTCATCCACTGGTCGCCTACAATGCACAGGTCGAGGAAATTGGTTATCTTGTCTTTGTTGATATCGCCGGCAGGGACGGTTCTCAAATAGGGGTAGGTCTGCTTCTCTCCTATGTCCCAGACGTTGATGAAGTCCCAATTGCCGAAGGTGGACTGTTGGTGCATTTCAAGGGTAGACTTTCCCGTCCCTCCGTCACTCGTTGCTTGGCCAGATGTCTCAGTATCCCAGTAGCAGTTGATGACATCGCCGCTCAGGCAATACTCATCACAATCCTCCCAGCAGTACCCATCTTCACATATTAAGTTACACCACTCAAAACAGAAGTCGTTGACGCCTATCAGCCCGCCTACGAAACTTGTGCCTACAACACGTCCCATAGAGTACGAGCGACTTACGCTTCCTGTATAATAGTTACCGTCGTCATAATTGCACCCAACAAGTCCCCCTATATCTTTGTTACCCCAGACGTTCCCTCGGGAATAGCACTCGTTGATCTCCCCGCTGGGGTTACATCCCACCAGGCCACCAACATCCCGGTCACCGCTTACATCGGCTGTAGAATAGCAGTGCGCGATACTGCCACAATTCTGCCCCACCAAGCCGCCAACGGACCAACTTCCTGAAACGCTAGCGCCCTCAACATAACAGTTTGTGATGGTTCCTTCTTCCAAGCAGCCAACCAGCAAACCAACAAAAGCTCCTGTCCCAGCATCAACATTTGGATTTATCAATACTAAATCTTTGATCTCCGCATATTCTTTTCTAACATACCCGAAAAGCCCGACGTAACTTGTGCCTGTGGAGGTGTAGGTAAAGTTTGAGATTGTATGGCCGTTGCCATCAAAGACACCAGTGAAAGCGTCTCCCCAATTTTTCCCAATAATATTAAACCTCTCCCTATCATCCTTCCCATCAAATTGTCCCAAATCTATATCAGCCATTAGCTTAAAGCACTTGTCCCAATCATTGGCATCAGGCCCAATTGCCTGCATCTGGTTTGCATCATAGATGAGATATGGATCATTAGGGTCACCAGTCCCACCTCCGTATTTGCCTTGAGCCACCACTCCCAAACAGCAGATAATCAAGAGTATGGTGATTCCGCACCTCAGGTTTGAACTTCTCAGTCTGCACATCCTTCTATCCTCCAGCCCCCATCTACCTAACTGAACCTATTCTCAGGACAAAACTACCCAATACGAATACGAATCAGCAAAGAAACTGCGGCAATGATGATTAGAACATAGCGTATCATATTCAAGGCCTTATGTCCAGGGTTTTTCTCCCAAGAAAACTAACCGGCCGGTTATGGGTGGGTGCGGATGGCATAAGAACGGCGAAATTTCGGCATGGTTCAAATAAGTCAGATTCTGCGTAACATTATTTGTGGTTTCATAGGGTGTGGC
>JAGMDR010000130.1 GCA_023128595.1 Planctomycetota bacterium
TTCAAAATACCCCTGAACGGTTACAGAAAAAGAAAGACACGTTTGGATAAATTCCCTTTGACTCTGCATCCCACAGGACAATACTGCAAAAAGATCAGCGGAAGAATTTACTATTTCGGAACCAACAAGAAGCAGGCACTCGAGAGATACTTGGAGCAAGCGACATATTTACACGGAGGCCAGAACTTTGCGCAGAAGGCAACCAATGGTAGCATGACCTTGAAAGAGCTGTGCGATCTCTATCTCGAGTATCAGCACTCAAAACTTCTCACAGGCGCCCTCAGTGCAAGACACCATAACGATCAAATCAGCAGTCTGGGCAAATTGATGTCCTTCCTTGGAAAAGGACGAAGGATAAAGAGCATTTCAACCTTGGATTTGCAGAACTTCAAGAGGAAACTTCAGGGCGCTTATGGCTCGGCCCATCGATTGAATCTTCATATAAGTGCCATGAAGGCGATGTTCCACTGGGCAAGAAAGAACGACATTCTCCAGAATATCCCGAACATTGATGCGGTCTCAAGAGGCAAGATCGTTCATCAGGAAATGTATACGTTCAGTTCTGAACAGATTAGGAAATTGTTATCTGCGGCAGATGTAAAGATGCGGGCTATGATATGGTTGGGTCTGAATTGTTGCTTTGGATGCACGGACTGCGCCAGGTTAAGATGGAAGGACCTCGATCTTGAAAATGGCAGAGTTCAACTTGCCAGAAACAAGACGGGAGTGCCGAGGAATCTGCCGTTGTGGCCAGAGACAATGAAGGCATCAAGAGCAGTACCAAGATCAGGACAACTGGTTTTCTACACAGCCGAGGGTCACCCTTGGGTCAGGACTTCACTCAAGACCAAGACCGATGGAAGCAGAAAGTATACGACCGTCAATGCCGTGACCTCGATGTTCGCGAGGCTGTTGAAAAAGGCCAAGATCAATGCTCCGAAGGGAACGGGCTTCTACCCGCTTCGGCGGACTGCTGCGACACTGGCAGCCAGATCAGGAGATCCTTTTGCAGTTCAAAGGCTGCTCGGTCATGTTGATCTCACGATGGCAACAAGATACGTCCAGGATGTTTCCGAGCAGACTGACAGAGTCATAGAGATATAGTAGGAAGTATGTGATTCGACGGGAAAATGTAGCTTGATCGAAGCTCGGGCTTACTGATACTTGCGTCGTAGGACCAAAAAGCTGTTCAGGTGAGTTGCGAACGTTGGCTGATATGTCGTGAGAGGATGCCTCAAAATAAAAAAAATGTGGCAACAGAGATTTTATCATTTGATTTTGAGCCCTTCATAGGTCATAGGTGGCCGGTGCTTGCCTCCAGGCTCGCAGAAACGTGTGTCTGTGCCCATCTTTTCGCCTTGCATACGATGGTGTCTTGTCGATGGCCTGTATAAGCTGAAATCGCAAATATCAGGCTGATTTCGGGGATGAGGGCAGAAAATATGCTAAGATAGAGAAAAAACCGTTACATTTTGCGTTTTCGGTGCTCGTTCTTATAGCTTTACAATCTCAATATGAAGAGCAGTCAGACGGAATACATTGAGTTGGTCAAACAAGCTCAGCAGGGCAACGAAGAGTCACGGAATCGGCTGGCTGAGATTAGCAGGGATCGTCTGCGTATGTATGTGTACCGGCTGACCCTGGATGCTGACCTGACGGAAGACATTTTGCAGGAGAGTATGTTAGAGATGTTCAAGTTCTTAGACAAACTGGAGCGTACCGAAGGATTCTGGTCCTGGGTTCTGCGTATTGCCACGAACAACGTGAAGGACCACTACAAGCGTGAGCAGCGAAGGAGGGCGTCGCACCCCGATCGAACAGGAATCAGGCCGAGGGATAGACAGGAGGGCTTGGAGAACCTGGTCAGTGAGGAAATCAAGCAGGTTGTCTCGGCAGCAATGCGGGCGCTTAAGCCTCGCTATCGGACGGTGCTCGCTCTTCGCTGCTATGAAGAAATGCCGTTTTCCAAGATCTCCGAAGTGATGGGATGCGGGCAGTTTGGAGGAAGGATGCTTTTCGCGCGGGCGAAGAGGGCATTGGCAAAGCAGCTTTCACGTCGCGGTCTTACGAGAGGGTCGGTGCTGATGGTGCTGATAGTGTTTGGGAAGATGACCGCAACGAGCGAAGCAGCGGCCGCCAACATATCGGTTACGGCAGCCACACTCAAAGTCGGTGCGATCGCTTCTTTGGCGGCGGTAGCTACGAGCAAGACGGCGATTGTCACAATGACGGCTGCTGGCCTGATCGCGGCCGGCTCAGTGGCGCTGGGTCCTTCGGTCGTAGAGTTCTACAGCGGACAGACAAGGCCCGATGGCAACAGTTCCTTAACTGTGCAGGGGCAGAGAGCCCAGAGAACAGGAGCCGAGGAGTCCTGGTATTTCTATCCAGCCGGCTCCATGGGCCCTGTTATGATGCGCTTGGCCAAATCGAACGGGCGGCGCGAGGATTCCCGCTTTCGAATCCTGCAAAATCAACACGGCAACTACCGCCGCGACAAGAACACGATTTACATAGACAATTCTCGCTCGTACAACGCCGACCTGTCCGTGAGACGATTGCCGACCGATGATACGGACCTGAGCACATTTATCTCGCAGGTCGAGAGCAGGCCCGGCAATATGGAATACGTCTCGGCGTCAGGCAGGGGACTCCTGGTCGTCTGCAAACGCGACAGCAGCCGCGATGACAGAATCTGGCGGGTGCATCGACACAGCAACGTCCTGGACGAGCTGTTCTTTCAGTTCGATTGGCCCGATGGCACGAAGATCGTCGACAACCGCGATGCGATGCACAAACGCGGCTGGACATATTTCAGAATCACCGGCCGGATAAACACCGAGAAGATAACCGGCGCCGGGCGGATTCCGTTTGTATATGCAGCTCGTGGGGAGTATTGGCCGTGGTTGAGATTGCACGTCGGAGCGAAGGAGTTCGTCGACGCCGGCGATGGGGCCTTGTTTAAGGGTTTGAGTCGGCCATGGGTGGGTTTGCATACAATCGATACGGTTCGGAGGGACGCAGCCGAGCAGGATGTATGGTTTGAGACTACATATACACCAGGAAAAGGGAAAGCTGAAGTTGTGCTAACCTGCGAT
>JAGMDR010000131.1 GCA_023128595.1 Planctomycetota bacterium
GGGCTAACCAATAAGGAAAACCCTGTCTGTGCCAGGGTTTGTTTTTTAATTGACCCCCGAATGCTGCCTTATAGGCAGGTAAGATCATGGGGTGGGGGTTAAACATTCGTCGTGGTGGCGACGAGGGGTAAACGGCCCCGCCCACAGGTGGCGGGGCTAAACAAACGTCGTTGTTCCGACGACGGCTAAACGGGGGGCGTGGAGGGCTGCCGTGACATCAGGGTTTCAATTTGCGGAGGAGGCGGTTGATGGTCTGGATGCGGATGTTGTAGGGGGGGTGTGAGGAGAAATAGTGGCCGAGGTAGAATTTTTTGGGGGCGTCGGCGAGTTTGGCGAGGCGGGAGAGTAGTCTTGTGGCGGCGTTTGGGTCGTATTTGGCGGCGGCGGCGAGGCGCGTGCCGAGCTTGTCGGCTTCTGATTCGAGGTCCTGAGAATAGGCGCTTTCGAGGAAGTGGACGCCCACTTTTTGGAGCCAGCCGGACAGGAGGCCGCGCGCGGGCGTGATTCTGGCGGCGGTGGAGATGGCGGTGTTGCTGATGATGCGGTCCATTGCGTGTCCGCGGATGACGTGGGCCATTTCGTGGGCGAGGATGAAGGCGACCTCATCGGGGTTGGCGCCGCAGAGCTCGACGAGTGAGCGGGTGATAAAGATGAAGCCTCCCGGCAGGGCGAAGGCATTGGGCTCGCTGCCCTTGACGGTCTCGAAGCTGAAGGTTCGGAACCTGTTGGCGACGGAGGCTGCCAGGCGGGGCCCGATTTTGCTGAGTAATTGCTCGATTTGAGGTTCGGGATCGGGCTTCAAGTGTAGTCTGATCTCGTGGGCGAGGTCTCGGCCGACGTCGTTCTCGACTTTGATAGCGTCGGCTTCGGTTCCGGTCATCGATTGCCATATCCACTTGGCCTTGCGAACCCTCGGCCCGATCTTTCTGCCCAGATTGTAGAGGAGCTTGCTCACGTTGTTCGGGTGATAAGAAATAACACCTGTAATTCTTTTGGATTTAACGCTTTAAGGCAACAGCTCTTATAATCATGCGTTAATCAACGAACTTTTTTGCAGTTGAGCGATCATAGGTAACAAAATACTAACCGTATTTCAGCCATCGGAACACTTCCCGAAGTCCGGGACGTTTTCCGTACATAAGGATACCGGTCCGGAAGATTTTAGCGGCGGCCCACATCGCCACGAGGACGGTTACTACCAAGAGAGCTATTGACGCGAGGATCTCACCTACCCAAACGTTTGAACCGGCCGAAAGGCGCAGTATCATCACCATTGGCGTCAAAGGCGGCACGAATGAGAGCACCTTGGCGATCGTCATCTTGCGATACAACCCCCGCTCCTCGGGCATATAGCCGATGCGGGCCCTGGCTTTGGCGATTGAGCGATGGCCCAGCAGCTCAATATCGCCGCTGTCCGGGCGGATAATATTCATAATCATCCGAAGGGTGGTTGTCTTGCCGGCGCCGTTTGGGCCGAGGAAGCCGTAGATGCTGCCCGTTGGAACCGTAACGGTGAGATTGTGCACGGCGTGGACATCGCCGAAGGATTTACTTATGCTGTTTAGTAGAACTGCGTCCATATTTGACCGTTTTTCAAACGCGGTTTTTTTATCTGACATCAGAAACCAGTTGCAGACTGACTGTAAACTGATTGTAAACCGGCAGTAGATCAAGAATCAAGCGAAAACTGACGCCCTAAGTCACCATCGAGATTCCGCTGCGCAGACTGAAAAAAGGAACCGGCCCGTGTGGAGCCTGATACAGCAGCAGAGAGTATCAATGGCCGATAAGACGACCGCAAGAATGACGTGCCGGCACAGGCCAAACGGCACATCCGGATAATCCGGGACCTTGGCTGCTTTTCACGGCGGGCGGTGAAGCGGCACATATTTGGTCGTAGTAGGGATTATCTCGTTGGAAAGCGCTTAGGTTGAGCGTTCTACGTTCGATAACAACAATTGAGTGGGCATTGAGGATTTTGAAAACGGAGTAAGGCGGATGATAACCGCAAAAGACGTTATGACCGAAGATGTAATCTACGTGAAGACAGATACGCCGATATATGAAGTGCTGGGAGTATTAATAAAGCACAACATTAGCGGTATCCCGGTTGTTGAAGACGATATGACGCTTGTCGCGATTGTTTCTGAAAGAGACGTGCTGAGATTGTGGGAGACCAATGAAGATGTGGCAAGCAAAACGGCCGGCGACTATATGACGCAACCGGCGGTTTCCTTTGAGGAGCAGGAGAGTTTGTCGGAAGTATGCGAGTGTTTGATCAATAACTACTTCAGGAGGGTTCCCGTCACTTCCAAGGGGGTACTGGTTGGTATTGTCAGCCGAAGAGACATCATCAAGAATATAGTACAGAGGGGGCGTCAAAGCGTTGCGCTCGACCGAGAAACGCACACGACGGCCAGCGTAGCAGAATGAAGAGATCGATTCGGCTTCCTGAAAACCATTGACAATACCGTCCATCTTCATCGTGTTTTTTTCCGAGCCATAGATACCACGGCATATTTCCTGATTGAAAAGTTCTAATTCCGGGGCGATTAGATCGCCTATGGATTGGGGAGTACCGGAGCACTTTTGACTTTGCAAGTTTTTGGTATCGTCCCAAGATTTGTGGGGAAAATACTATCGGGTAAAAAAGCGTTTATCGCATTAGGGCTAACAGCAGGTAAGAAAACGGCTCCGAGGGTCTCCCAGAGCCGTTCTTCTGTATAGCACCGACACGGCGCTCAGGTCGCACGCCTGCGTTGCCCAATCCTGCGTGCCGGCGAGGAGATAGTAAAATTATTGTCGGGCAAAAGCAATAGTAAATTCTTGTCCGGCACAGGAGAGCCTATGGGTTTGCGATTCTGCCGGTAGCTGATAAAGCAATAAACGCAATTGGTTGTTCGGAAAGTGGACAATCAGGTTGCCCACAAACTTTGGGACAATACTAAGTTTTTGTGCGGGAAACTGTGTGGGAAATGTCGGTCAGAGAATGTATAATGCGGTATTCTTGACAGAAGCATAGTGTTCTGTCAGGGTGGAATGAGCAGGTGTCATTGCGAGGAGGCGGAAGAGCGATGCGGCAATCTCAAACCGCTCGAGGGCCGGAGATTGCCACGGCCTTTCGGGTCTCGCAATGACGACCCCCAAAATCAACCTTGACAAAGTATTAGTACGGATCGAAAGGTGCATTCATGGCAAAGGGGCAATGTCAACTCATTAGCTTGCTGTTTATTGCGGCGCTCAGTTGCAACGGTCGGGGAGAACCGCAGATTGGTTCGTGGGGTGATCAGGGAGATGGGACATACAAGAATCCGATTCTCAATGCCGACTATCCCGACGTGGACATCGAACAGGCCGGTGACA
>JAGMDR010000132.1 GCA_023128595.1 Planctomycetota bacterium
GTCGGAGGATCTGGTGAATTGGACAATAATCGGTCACGTTTTTGACAAGCTAAGCTGGGAGCCCCGATACAACTTCGACCGGATGTCGGGCTATCGCGTTGGCGTATGGGCCGGGGACCTGGGCCATCACGGCGGGCGCTGGTACTGCTATTTCATCGATACCCAATCAGGCCTCTACATGAGCACCGCCGGCAAAATCACGGGCCCGTGGTCGAGGCCGATCTGCATGCTCAAGAAAACACGTTGGACGGATCCGGCAGTGTTCTGGGATGACGATGAAAAGCAGGCCTACCTGGTATGTAACTTCGGACGTGATCCTGTTTATGAGATGAATCAGACACGATTGTTCAGGATGAGCTGGGACGGCAAGGCGCTTCTTGACGAAGGCAAAGTGATTTATCACGGGCATGGCGCCGAAGCAGCCAAGATATACAAGATCGATGGGTATTACTACATTTTCATGGCCGAGTGGATCGAGGGCGACCGCAAACAGCTCGTTCTGCGTTCAAAGAGCATCTACGGCCCGTTCGAGCGCAGAATCGTTATGGAGCGAGGCAAGGGCGTTAGCCGTAGTGTCTGCCAGGGAGCACTCGTACAGGCGGCTGAGGGTTCCTGGTGGTATTCTCACCAATTAGTGCAGCACCGCGAAAAGATAAAGGGGACATTCGCCGGCAGAACGACGGGCAGCTCGTATGAAGGCCGTTCGCAGTGGCTTATCCCGGTGAAGTGGCAGGACGGCTGGCCGGTGCTGGGCGAGGATCCGGACGGCAATGGAATCGGCAACACGGTACACCAGTGGAAAAAGCCGATTCAGGGATATCCCATCGATGCGCCGCAGACCGACGACGAGTTTGAAGCAGCGAAGCTCGGGCCGCAGTGGGAGTGGAACCACAACCCACGCGATGACCGCTGGAGCTTGACGGAGCGTCCGGGGTCCTTGCGTTTGAAGGCGAACGTTCCGGTGAACAATGGAGGATTCTGGAATGCCGGTAACACGATCAGCCAGCGATTGATGGGCAAAGGCAAAGGCGTGGTGACAGCGAGAGTAGATATCAGCGGGATGAAACCGGGCCAGCAGGCAGGATTCTGCCGTCACAGCGGTCAATACGTGCTGCTTGGAATTAGCGTGGACGATGATGGAAACAAGAGGCTGGTCTTCAACAACAACGGCAAGGTGAAGGAAGGGCCGGTGATCCGCAAGGATGTGATTTACTACCGCGCGAAAAACGATGGTGATAAGGCCTTTTACGAATACAGCCTGGACGGGAAGACCTATAAGCCGTTTGGCGAAGAGTTTCAATTGAAGTTCGGCCGCTGGCGTGGCGACAGGCTCGGCTTCTACTGCTGGAATGACAGGATGGCCGAGGGCCATATCGACATCGATTACTTTCGTTACGACTATGATGGCCCAAAAGGCCGTTCAGCAGGCGAACAAGGGCAGAGCGGAAGGGGATTATCAGATATCTGATCCCTTATTGTGCAGGAACTGACGAAAAACCTTCTTAGAATGGAGCAAAAATGACAAGACAGGCATACCTCTTAACGGTGATAGGTTCTTTATTGGCGAGTCTATGCGTGAATGTCCGGGCCGATACACTGGTGGCGAATCAGCCGCTGGAGGTGAAAGACAAAGCCCCGCAGAAGGCCTATGCCTTTGGCCTGCGTGACGTTCGTCTTCTGGATAGTCCCTTCAAGGCCGCGATGGAGCTTGACGCCAAATACCTGCTGTCGTTAGAGCCGGACCGGTTCCTATCGCGTTTTCGCGAGTTTGCCGGCCTAAAGCCCAAAGCCGAGACCTACGGCGGCTGGGAAACCGCCACCATCTCAGGCCACTCTCTGGGGCACTATCTTACCGCCGTATCGAAGCTCTACGCCTCCACCGCCGATAAGCGCCTGCTCGATCGCGTCAATTACATCGTCGATGAACTAACTGAATGCCAGAAGGCCTGGGGCAATGGCTTTGTGGGCGGGTTTCCACGCTGCCGGGAAGTATTCGCCGAGATAAAGGCCGGCGATATCCGCTCAAAAGGCTTCGACCTCAACGGAATCTGGGTCCCCTGGTACAACCTGCACAAGCTCTATATGGGTCTGGTCGATGCCTACTTGTACTGCGGCAATGAAAAAACGAAAGATATTCTGACTAAATCCACCGACTGGGCCTGGGACATGGTCGGAGGCCTGACCGATGAGCAGCTCGAGAAAATGCTGCACTGCGAGCACGGCGGCATTAACGAGGCCTTTGCCGAGATCTATGCCGTTACCGGTTATGAAAAGGCCCTTAAGCTCGCGGAGAGGTTCTATCATCACCGTGTGCTCGATCCGCTTGCCCGCCAAGAAGACAAACTGACCGGTTTGCACAGCAACACTCAGATTCCCAAGCTAATCGGGCTGGCCCGACTCTACAGACTCACGGGCAAAGACCATTACAACACAGCTTCGTCCTTCTTCTGGGAGACGATTGTCCGGAATCGCACATACGTCAACGGCGGCAATACGGACGGCGAGTATTTCTTCGGGCCGAAAGATTTCAGCAAGCACCTCAGCGTGCACACCACTGAGACCTGCAATACCCACAACATGCTAAAACTCACGCGCCAGCTCTTCGCAATGGCCCCTCACGCAAGATATGCAGACTACTATGAAAGGGCCCTGTACAATCACATTCTTGCTTCCCAGGACCCGGAACAGGGGATGATGATATATTTTTGCCCGTTGAAGTCCGGGCATTTCAAGACGTACAACACACCTTACGATTCTTTCTGGTGCTGCACCGGTACAGGTATGGAAAACCACGTGAAGTACGGCGACAGCATCTACTTCTATGACGACTCCACGTTGTACGTGAACCTCTTTATCCCATCGGTGCTAAACTATCGAGACAAGGGCCTTACTGTTACACAGCAAACCCGCTATCCCCTCGATGGTCGTGTTCAACTCAGCTTTGTTACTGATAAGGCGCTCAAGCTCACCGTGAAAATCCGCCGCCCGCACTGGGCCACGGACGATGTGAAGCTCTCAGTCAACGACAAGCCGCACCTCGTCACCACGTCGCCCGGCGATTATATGACCGTCGAACGAACGTGGAAGAAGGGTGATCAAATCGCTCTCGTCCTCGCGATGAAGCTCCGCACCGAAGCTATGCCGGACAATCCCAACAAGGTCGCATTTTTCTATGGGCCGGTTCTGCTTGCCGGAGCACTGGGCATCGATGGTATCGAGGATATTGACCCCCACGCCGAGAATCGCGGCAAATTTGACCAGGTCCCTTCGCCGCCTATACCGGTACTGGTAGCGGGCGAGAAAAGGATTGAGGATTATCTCAGGGCGCGCGGTGAACCGGGGACATTTGTTATGACCGGCTCGGTATTGAGAACACCCGGCGTGGACAAGAGCGAGGATATGAGACTTATTCCATTCTACAAGATGCACTATCAGCGATATATGGTGTATTGGGATAGGTTCAGTCAGGAGGACTGGAAGGCAATGAAGGATCGCTTCGGGGCCGAGCGGGCCGAAGGCAAGGCGCTCGAGGCCCGCACTATCGACCACATTGTGCTCGGCCAGATGCAGCCCGAACGCGACCACGAGTTCAAAGGCGAGAATACGCACAAGGGCCTCTTTCGCAACCGCCACTGGCGCGACGCCAGGTCCGGCGGCTGGTTCAGCTTTGAGATGAAAGTGCTGCCTGATACCCCCGTTAGGCTCGCCTGCCTCTATTGGGGTTCCGACGGGCCCGATCGAGACTTCGACATCCTCATCGACGACAAAAAAATCGCCACCGAGGACCTCAATCAAAATCACCCCGGCAGGTTCTTCACTGAAACTTACGACATTCCCGCGGAATTGACTAAGGGCAAAACCAGGGTTACCGTCAAGTTCAAGGCCCACGCCTGGAGAACCGCCGGCGGCCTTTATGAGTGTCGGACGATGAAAAAATAAGGTCCTCCTGGATAATCTCGGTGCCGGGGACGTAGGAGCGTTTGGTGGGAAAGGGCGGGAAGTTGCGGGAAAAGGTGGGAGTTAGCGCAGTGGCCGGCGAACTTTACAGCGGCGGGTCAGGACAAGTTCAGACTTGCGGGCACAGAATTGTGCTTCGGCAGCTTCAGGCGAGGGCTGCTGCCGTGATGGCGTAGCAGGTATTTGCCATGCCGTGGAAGAGGATCGGGGCCAGCAGTGACTTTGTTCTGACGAAGAGATAGGCGAGGACCAGAGCGCATCCTCCAATCAGAAGTTGTGACCTCTGATCAAATAGTGCAAATACGGGCCTTTCTAATGTTATGGGAATCGTAGTAAGGCCGGCAAAAGCTAACAGACAGACTCGGTAGCCGACTTCGGCAACTTCAGAAGAGCAATTCTGGCCGTCAGGTCAGCCTTTTGGTAAATACAGGGCGCTCCGAATTTGTCGAAAATCTTTAGAATGTAATATTGACTATTCCACCTAACTATGCTATTCTACCTAAAGTACCTAAATGCTGGTTATAATGAGTAATCCGCTGTACACCAAGGCATTTAGGGGTCTTGCTTTAGATGCCGATGGAGCGAGGCAGTTGGTTGAGCAGGCAAAAGAACATATGAGTTCTGCAAAATTGCAGGTTAGGCCTATATTGTTGAAGAAAATCTTTTTTATGATTTTCTTCAATAATCAGCTAACCACTTACGGCAGAATACATTGCTGTTAAAAAGAAAAAATCAAAAAACGATTTTTTCTTTTCTAAGTAGGCCTAACCTGTAATTTTGCAGAAGGCTTAAAGAACATGATAATGGAGGAGTGGAAACGGAGACCGGAAATACCGAAGGGGATGGCCAATCTTCGCAATCGTGGTGCGGAACTTGATAGTATAGGAATTTGTTATTTTGGGCAATATAGCGAAGCCGGGCAGCTAAAAGTCCCCGGCGAAGGCGGGTTAAGTTCAGCAGGCAGAAAATGACAAGCAGCGCAAAACAACATATTTTTTTTGTTGATGATGAGCCAGGTGTACGTAAGGCCGTCGGCGGGACTCTCGAGCAAAACGGCTTCGCAGTTAGGTGTTTCGCCAGCGCAGCCGATTGCCTCAAACAATTCGATTTGCAGAAGTGCGATTTACTCATCACTGATGTGAAAATGCCCGAAATGGACGGCATAGAATTGTTGACTGAGGTCAAACGTCGCGCACCATGGGTGCCGGTTCTGCTTGTGACCGGCTACGGCGACGTGCCGATAGCTGTCAAGGCCTTCAAAAAAGGAGCGGACGATTTCATGGAAAAGCCCCTGGAAAGACAAGCCTTGCTCTCTGCTGTTGAGTCCACACTAAGGCGGATTAGTCCGCCTGATTCGCTTTTGGACAAATCGCTCACCCGGGCGGAAATGAGAATTCTGCGTTTGATCTTAGAGAGCAAGAGCAACAAGGAAATGGCGTACTTGCTCAAACGTTCCGTAAGAACCGTTGAAGTGCACCGCAGCCGTATCATGAGAAAGTTTGGTGTCAACAGTGTGGTCAACCTGGTCAAACGAGCGATCGAGATGAAGCTGGCTTAGCCGGCGGGACAGTACAGTAATATCGCTTTCTTGGGGCAATGTTTTGTTTTCTCCGGTGGTTTTTTCCATATTTCTGGCTTTTTTAAAAAATTTTTTGCGGAAAAATCGCCCATTTTGGCGTGAAAATAGGCAAATGACGTAAAATACGTAGTTTCCACAGTTGCGACTCTCGAATTTATGGTATAATAGGAAAGTACTATTGTTGACTATCAGCAACAGAAAGGTTGCAAACGGATGAGGTGTAGGAGTGTAGGGTTTTCTTTCTAACGTCTTTCTGTAATCGGGAAAATACAGAAGAACAATATATATGGTTTGATGGAGTGTATTCAACCAAAGAAACAGAAACAGGGCAATGGAGGATTATGATGATGAAGCGATTACTATTAGCTATCTGTACCGTTGGAATGCTGCTTGCGGCAAGCGTCGCAAATACTGCTATGGCGTTGCCGATTGGCGAGGCGATTGAAGCCATAGGGGACCGGTTGGTAAACGAGCAAAGTCTTGACGGGGCATGGCCGGGTGAAGCGGACTTCACGGGCTCGATTGTAGCAGGGCTGGCGAACGCCTATGAAATCACCGGCAAAGCCGCATACAGAACCGCCGCGCAGCTCGGCGGAGACTACATTGTTGGTGCAGCAGGAGGCAACTTCTACGGTGACGAAGCCTATGGATTGGCCAGGGTTTCTGCGATTACGGGCGATTCGAGCTATGCTAATGCGGCGAAGAGCTTCTATGACAGCCTCGATACATTTGCGTACATCGCCGGTTTTCGGAGTACAGATCGTTCGAACGCGGTGTTTTGCGTTGCGCAGCATACGGTTGGAGCGGACATGGTCGGGGCGGCGAACGCAGGAATTTGGCGTGAGGGTCTCATTCAGTATCTCTCCAAGATCGCTGACGATGAAGCTCTCTATCCGGTCATGAGCTTAGGCGTCGCAACCTGGGCACTTGCAGAGACAGGGCCGATGGACGAGACAAGGGTAGATCCGTTTGGCCTTGTCGGTGAAGCCTACTGGGAGGGTGTCGCCCTCAGCGATTTGGCGGGGCTTCTTGGCAGTCACCAGGCCGATTCCGGCGCGTACGCAGGCTCTTTCTATCACAGGTTCGACCATACTGCGGCAGGTCCGGGTTATGAGGCGAGTGGCTACACGGAAGATGCCGTTTTTGGCATTCTGGGTCTTATTGCGAGCAGTGGTTCTACCGGTGGCATCCTGGCAGGAAGAATAGCGCTGGCTTCGGGTGTAGCTTCAACCGGCATTGTTTACGAACACACATGGTCAGGGGGGGCCTCGTACTACACCTATGGCGGCGAAGTACTTCAAGTTATTCCTGAGCCCGTCTCACTGCTATTGTTGGGAACGGGAATGCTGTTGCTCAGGCGAAAACGTAACAAGTTAGCGTGACAGTTGTAGTCTTAAGTTGTCACAGTTTCAGATTTGCATTCCGTTGAAAACTGGAAATGCACTCAAGGAGGTAACATAGAATGCGTCAACGATGGCGAATTATTCGGAATGGAGTTGTCATAGTGGTGCTAATGTTTAGCGCATCGCCCTTGTTGGCTTCGTCGATTGGTGAGGCAATTGAGGCTGTTGCAGACAGACTCGATGCCGAACAGATAAAGAGCGGCGCTAGTACCGGAAGCTGGCCGACGGAAGCCGACTTTACCGGCTCAATTGTCGCTGGAATGGCCAGTGCCTATGAGCTGACCTGCGACGGTTTCTACAAGGATTCCGCTGAATTGGGTGGGGACTACATTCTTTGGGCCGCTGGTGGCAACTTCTATGGTGACGAGGCCTTTGCCTTGACCGGTTTGAGCGAAATTTCGAGCGACCCCGCCAGCAATGTCTGGCGGACGGCGGTGAGCGATTTCTATTATAATGTGAAGCGTGATGTTGATGGTACTGTCGGTTACATCTCTCTGTTTGGAGGCACGGAGCCATCCACAGCGGTGTTCTACATGGCACATCACACGATTGCTGCCTTCTACGTTGGCGCCGAAGATAAGCAGATCTGGCGGGAAGGACTGATCGATTGGCTCGCCCAGGTTGATGATGACTCTTCGAGCTTGCCGACGATGGCTCTCGGTGTTGCAACCTGGGCCTTGGCGCGAACCGGGCCCCTTGATGCCACGTTTGTAGATCCCTCTGGAACGGGCAGGCCATATTGGAATTTGGTGACCTTAGCCGCATTGCCGGGTCTTCTTGCCGGCCACCAGGTCCCCGGCGAAGGGGCTTTCTATTGGCGATTCGACCATGGTGACGGCGGCTCGGGTCAGGCGGTGAGCGGCTACACGGAAGGTACGATTTTTGGCACACTTGGACTTATTGCTGCATCCGGCGCAAATCCGGTGCTGGAGGTGGACGATGCCATCCTTGCCGGGCGTCAGGTCCTGCTTGACTCCATAAGCTCGGAAGGCAAGGTCTGGGAGCACCTTTGCCAGGAAGGTTCAGTGTACTACGCATACGCCGGGGAGATGCTCACGGTTCTTGGTGAGCTGATTAGTCCGGGAGACCTGAACCTCGACGGAGGTGTGGACTTTGCCGACTTCGCTTTTTTAGCGGATAATTGGCGTGATTCCGGCTGTACCGCCTGTTCCTGGTGCAACGGCGCCGACCGTGACCGCAACGGAGAGGTGAATTTCGGTGACCTTAAAATCATAGTTGATAAGTGGCTCGAGGGCACGAGTCACTAATAAAATGGACTAATTAGTACTTGGCGCTACTAGCGCTACAATAAACAAGGAGACGACATGAAAGATGTATTGGTAAGAAGCAACAAAGGAAAGTTTAGCATTATCTCGGCAATACTGTTAGGTGCATTGGCTTTGGCGGTTATCGCAGGGCTTGGTGCCGCGGCGCGCGCAGACGCAGCTTCAAGCAGCACAACCAACGAGGCACTGTTGGGTGAGTTGCGCTTGTTTAACCCCTTCACACTGCGAAGCACAAGTATATCAGCAGTCGATAGTGAAAGTGGGGCTGAAGCTGATTTAGGCCTGGCGGTGCTATTAGGCACAATGTCGCGGCCTCCAATACGGATACCGTATAGACCGCCGTTGCGTAGTCCTTTCCGCCCGCCTCTTATACTACGGCGCTGAGCTCGAGTGGAACGTGGATTAGGTCATGTAATCGTAATCAACTTGAACAAATATGCCGGAAATTTCAGTTGGAGACCAAGAAGTTGGCTAAACCTGTTTAGCGTCAGCTTTTAAAAATGAAAAGCTTTGGGTGATTGAAAATACGATGTAGTACCGTAAGAGGATTGTGGTACTTATCTCGAAAAGGATGGAGGTGTTTGAAAGTGAACTTCGTGACTTATATTCTGGGTGTTGTACGTACATCGAAGACCAAAGTCTTCGCTAATCTTTTTGCGACCTTCCTGCTATCAATCTGCGTGGCCGGATGTGGTGACCGGGTCCGTCTTCCTTCCTCAGAGCGGCTGGCTGAATTCGAGAATGCCGGTCCTGCCCGCCCCGTCGTAGATGTCGATCGCCTTGTGAGGGCGAAGATAGGAGGCGGGCCCTACCGTGTTATACCAGGTGATGTGCTGGAGCTGACTATGCCCACCATATTGCAGGTTGTCACGGCCGAGGAATCAAAGGCTTCTGAGGAGACCACTCCGTACGTATGCAGGGTCGGCAGAAAAGGGGCGATCACACTACCGGTAGTCGGCGAAATAGAGGCAGGAGGAAAATCCCTCGCCGAAATAGAATCGGCCGTTATCGACGCATACCATCCCGAGTATACCGTAACTCGGCCTTCTGTGTTTGCACAGGTACTCGAGTACGAGACTGCCAGGGTTTCTATTGGCGGCGCCATTCAAAAACCGGGGATATATTCGCTGCGCAGTGACCAGATGTCCCTTGTGGCGCTTCTTATGGAAGCCGAAGGTATAGTAGTCGCTGAGGGAGCGGGAGCAGCCCTTATACGGATAATCCGCACCCCCGAGGCAGCGGAGAACGAGGAGAGACCGTGTCAGTCAGTACCGTCGGATGCGATCAATAACGCTTCTCGAGCCGAGGACCGCAATGGTGCGACTGTTCGAGCGGCGGAAGAGCTGCCCAAGTCAGATGCCGGCAAGGGGATACTGCTCGGGCCGCGTTCTGTTAGCTCCGAACAGATAAAGGTCCGATTGACACTTGGGCAGTTGAATTCCAAGAGCACAAAGGGTGTGCTGCTGGTAGGTTATGATGGGAAAGTCTTGAGAGTAAAGAATGTTGATATAAGAAGTGAGCTGCACAGGCATACCTTGGTTAGATACCTGGGCGAGAAGGATCAACGTTTTTCGACTCTCAGTCTCGAACCTGAACTGGTTGCGCTGGCCCAAGATCTCCAAACCGTTGTTGGTCTTGAATCCTACAAGCAGTTTATCGAATCGCCCGACTCCCGGTCGAACACAGGACACCAGGACGCCCTAAAAAGACGCACTTGTAAACCAGAGTCGCTGGTTCTACCGGTCAAGGGGCTTAATATCCCCTTCGCTGACGTTGCGCTGCAGGATGGTGATACTGTCGTAGTTGAACGACTGGAGCTGCCGCTTGTTACTGTTGTGGGGTTGGTTAACAAGCCGGGCAACTTCCCATACCCACCCGATACTCAGTACAACCTTATGCAGGCATTGGGCTTTGCCGGTGGATTTAATCAGGCTGCCAACCCTCGCTATGCCACAGTCTATCGAATGAAGCCGGATCGTACGATTGTCCACGCAATCTTCCCGCTGGTGAAAGGTTCAAGGATGGCCGAAGCGTTAGGCATCCTCATAAAGCCTGGTGATATCGTTGCCGTGGAGCATACGCCCAGAACGCGTAAGAACGTGTTCCTGGATAAGGTGTTTAGGATCAACTTTGGTGCGTACGTACCTTTAGGCGATCTCTGGGGTGGTGATTAGGGATTAGCAAATTGAACGTAACACAGAGATAAAGTGAGAACCGATATGATAAACCATAATGAAAACCACAACGAGGTTGCAGAGAGTAGCTCATACGGGGAGGCGCTGCCGGCTCCGGGTATTATGCCTGAGAGTTTGATCCAAATTATATGGCGAAGCCGCTGGACTGTGCTCCTGACTACGGTTGTGGTTCTGGCAGGAGCTTTCGCATATATTTTCAAAGCTACGCCTATTTATACGAGCACCTCCAGGCTCTACGTTGAGCAGAGCGGCCCTAAGATCATGAGCGAGACGGAACAAGGTGTTATGACCCAGTCTAAGAATTATCTCTATACCCAGGCTGAGCTGTTGAAATCGACTCCCATACTTACCGCCGCACTGAAAACACCCGGCGCTAACATGGAACAAATGAAGGTTTTTGAAGACGTTGACAACCGCATTGCCTTCCTGAAGAAAAGAGGCCTGGAGGTGTCGGTCGGCAAAAAGGACGACATTATCAGTGTTTCGTCAGATTCACCCAAGCCGGCCGAAGCTGCTCAGTTGGTGAACGCGGTTGTGGACTCTTTCATAACTTATCACGCAACGACTAAACGCAGCACCTCGGCGGAGGTGTTGAAAATCCTTCAAACCGAAAAGGCCAAACGCAGCAGCGAACTTACCGAACAGCTCAAGGCTACGATGGACTTCAAGAAGGAAAATGAGGCGCTGGCATTTGAAAGCAATCGTGGCAATATCATACTGCAAAAGCTCGAAAGATTGTCGATAGTCTTGACGGAGGCCCAGCTTGCAACCGTTGAGAGCAAATCTCTTTACGAATCCACCGAGAGAATGATCAGCGACCCGGTCGGGTTTAAGCAGTTTGTCGAGGCTGAAAGGACCAGGAGCATCTATATTCCCATGGACCGTGAAGAGGCGGAGCTCAAATCCAAGCTGGATCAATTGCAGCGGCGCCGTGCAGACCGC
>JAGMDR010000133.1 GCA_023128595.1 Planctomycetota bacterium
AAAAGCCAAAAATGAACTTAAACTTCTATTCGACAAAGGATTATGACAATAAACCACCCCGGACGACTCGAAAAAACGAACCCAAAACGAACCCAATTCAAACCCAATTTCATACCCTGAGCAACGCCGAAGGGCCCTCCCCCAAATTCCCCACTGCTCCCAATTACCCACCCCCCGCGATACGAAATACGATATACGCAATACGCGATACTAAATACAAACCCAATTTCAAAGGCATTTACTATCGCCAGTCACCTATTATGCTTTCCTATCTTAACTTTTTCGTTCGTTTTCCGGCTGGCCTGCCGTAGGCATCGTATTCGTAGCCTTCGAGGACCGGGGCGTCGGCAAGTTAGTGCTATTTTGGGATTGACGTGGCCCAGGGGCGGTTGTTATTCTTGGGGCAACGATTCTGAAACAGGCGGATGTTGGAGGCTTTTTGTGTTGGAGAGTAACGTCGGGATGGAACAAGGGATGTATGAGCTGGTAGAGAAAATTCTGTGGGCGACGAGCTTTATCGCCATCGGCGGGACGGTGGCGCTGATGTTCTTTCTGATCTTCGCTCAGAGCATTTTCGGCTCAAAGACGACACATTCTCAGATCGAGAGGCTGCTGAGCCAAACGGAGCAGATGAACGAACAGTTGAGACAAATCGCCCAAAGTCTGGAGAAGGAGGGGGCCAATCCGCGAAAGGAAAGGCAGCAGGGTCCGGCAGACGAAGTGAAGGCAGAGGGGTAAAAGGGCTGTTGAAGCTGCTCAATACATAAGGGGAAGTTGCATAAGAAAACGCGGTTGTTTCCGTTGAAATTCAAAGCAGGAAATCCGAAACAATATCAAAATTCAAAATCTTCAATGCTCAAAACGTGTTAAGGTAAAGATGGAGATTGAGTATGCAGGTTAAGATTGAGAAGGCGCCGATAGCCGGAGTGATTGTGGTTAAGCCGGACGTGTTCGAAGATGAACGCGGGTTTTTTATGGAGGTTTTTCGGAAAGACCAATTCGAGGAGGTTGGTCTGCCGGGGAATTTTGTCCAATTGAATCATTCGGCCTCTGCTAAGAACGTTGTGCGGGGTCTTCATTTTCAGTGGGCCCCTGCGATGGGCAAGCTGATGCGGGTAACTTCGGGCAAGGCGTTTTTGGCGGCGGTTGATATCAGGAAGGGTTCGCCGACTTTGGGTAAGTGGTTCGGCGTTGAAGCTTCGGCCGAGAATAAGATTCAATTGTGGGCGCCGGCGTGCTTTGCGAGGGGCTTTTGCGTTCTGTCGGATTCTGCTGAGATTCAATACCTGTGTACGGGTATTTACAATCCCAAGGGCGAATCGGGGATACTCTGGAACGACCCTGAGATCGGTATCGAGTGGCCCGTGAGCGATCCGGTCCTGTCCGAGAAGGATAAGAACGCGCAAACATTGGCCCAGTGGTTGGAGACCGAAGAATCCAACCACTTCCGATACTAACGTTTCTTCGGAAAGCTCAGTTTGTCCAGCGGGTCGGTGCGGCGGTTTTCCTCTTGCTCATCGGTCCAGCCGTCGTTGTCGTCGTCGGGGTCGGCGTTGTCGCCTATGCCGTCGCCGTCAGTGTCCCGCCACTCCTTTGGGTCGAATGGAAAAGCGTCCCAGGGAACAGACTTCGCCCTGTCTATGCCGTCACCGTCGAAGTCCAGCTCGTCGCAGTCAGGTCTGCCGTTTTTGTTGTTGTCGTCCGCAACGCCGTCGCCGTCGTCATCGGCGTCGAGATTATCGCCGATATGGTCTTTGTCTTTGTCCTGCCATTCTTCTGGTTCGAGCGGGAAGGCATCTTTTTGGTCGGGCACGCCGTCGTTGTCGTCATCGGGGTCGAGATGGTTGCCCCGGCCGTCGTTGTCGATATCAGGCGGGCCGTCCGGCGTGACCAGAAGAGCAAGATCGACAAGGAATGCCGGCGCCTCAAATGTGTTTGTTCCTTTTGACGCGTTGACGGTTCCAAGAATCTCGGCGTTTTCAGGCGAGTACCAATACGCCTTAGCGGCTTTCGGCAAATCCAAAGTGATCTTTAGACCTTTTACAGGTTTGCTGTGGTTCTCGAAGTGGTGCAGATAGACGCCGGCCCGCTCCGGTGAGGCCAGGGCATAGGCGCGGACGGCGTGCGGATTGGAAACCGTCACGGGAACTATGCGAACATTCTTGTCGAGGCGGTACGCGAAATCCTGCATAGCTCGCACGTATTCGCGCTCTTTGGGGCCCAGCCATATATTCATAAAATGGCCGTCCCTGGCGTAGCTCGTATTCCAGAAGATAAAGGCAATCTCGTTGAAAAACGCCGTCCAGTTTCGGATGCGCATCCGCAGGGCCGAGCGGTCGTCCCACACGCCGCCGACTCCGAGCGGACGGTTTCGTCTGTCCACGTGGTTGCCCTGCTCACCGACGACAACGGGCTTATTGTGCTTCTTCCAGCTCTTTGCTCGCGAGGCGGTAATCGAGTCTGATTGGAGCTCGTTTTCCCGCTGATACCAGTGCGGCGCACTGATTTCGATGCCGGTCAGCTCCGGGCGTTCCCAGCTTGTCGTAATCGGATGATGATACGGATCAATCGACCTCAGGTAAGGGATTGTTATTTCGTACCAGCGGTCGTCTGCCTTTTGTTCGTTGAACAGCTCCCAGAAGTCCACGTATGCGCCCCATCTATCGACGCTGTACTTGATGAACCTCTTGACTTTCGCCATATTGGCTTCGTTGTGGGCGTCGTTATTGAAGGCCTTCTGGAACCCGAAGATGCCGTAGAAGATGCCAAAGCCGTAGTCGCGGGCGCGACGCACTAACTCATCTGTCATTATGCCTTCCTGGACAAGATACTCATCGAGGTTGTGATTGAGGTCGAATGAGCAGTTCTGCTGGGAGAAGCGGTAGAGGTTGAAGCCGCATTGCGAAAAGTGCCGGAAGTAAACATCCGCGTTTTGCGGATTGTTGGCAGGCCCGCGGACGAACATTGGGCCGCTCGGCAGCGGCGGCGGGTCTTTGAGGTCCGTGCGGAAAGGCCCCTCCATCGAACACTGGTCCAGGACCGTGCCGGTGCTGGAATTGTCGCCCCAGCAGTCCTGGAGCCCGATGGGGAAATACGCACTGCCGTCGTCAAAGACAAATCGAAATGGATTCGTCGGATGACGACGGATGAATCCGGGATTGGGCTTTCGTCCCTTGACGCAGGAGAAGGCGCCTTTGCCGGAGGCCTCTTGTCCTTTTGCGTTCGTGAAAGTGAATCTATATGTCCATTTGCCGATTTCCGAGGGTGCGAATCGGGTCTTGAACAGATTTTGTTTGGCGAATTCGTAAGTTACCTGCCGGCGTTGGCCGGCGCCGGTCGTCCGTTTGCGGATTGCAGGACCTGACGAAGAGCCGTAATGGAATCCCCCTA
>JAGMDR010000134.1 GCA_023128595.1 Planctomycetota bacterium
ACGCATTAACCGGATGAACCCAATATAGATCCCCTCAGTGATGTGAAGCGAGAGAAGATTGAGTTGGAGAACGCAACGCTGGATGCAATTGATGTTGAATCCCTCACCTGTTACAGAAATGTCTATGAAATGCAATTGTGGGAGCTGATAGGTGAATGAGAAAGTTGTCAGTATAGAAAAAACAGGCTTGAGGGAGAGGTAGGGCACCGGGCAAACAACGCTACGCTGCCGCTTGAAAAACTACAACCTGCTTGAAAGTGACCGGGTGCTGAACAATACCACAGACAACCTGGAACGCCTGCCGGAACCTCGTGTCCATCTGCGGCATCCCCAGATAGCGCACGCGCCTCACTACGGAAAGCAGTCGCCCTGGTGGATGCTGGAAATCGACAAGCCGTTTGAGAATTGGTCGGTTCTTGCTCGGTTCAACTGGAGAAAACTCTCCCTGCACTGGAGCCGGGACCGCGTACCGGAAAGAGAGGTCCGGTTCTCCGACCTGGGCCTGTCCGACAAGAAGGAATACCTCGTCTATGAATTCTGGAGCCGGCAATTCCTGGGCCGGAAAAAACACGCTTTTGTCGCTCCTCTTCAGACACCCGGCAACGGCCTGCAGGTGTTCTCCATCCGGGAGGCGAGATCATTCCCGAGAATGAGATGCCCCTGTGGAAGCCAGGCTTGATCAACCAGTTCCATCAGGATGACGTCTACGTGGAGATGACGTTCCTGCGGACTCTGGAGGTTCATGGCCTCGATGTTTCTATCCGCCAGGCGGGCATTGACTTCGCCAATTCCGGGTACCCCCTCTGGTGTGCGAACGATGCCGGCCGGAAGAATCTACGCCGCGGCATCGCGCCGCCCGACTCCGGCCATCCGCAGTTCAACAAGCACGCCGCCGACATCGACTACCAGATCGAGTCCGACTACTCGGGTCTTATCGCGCCGGGCATACTCAACCTGCCGATCGAGCTGGGAGAGAGGTTCGGGCGGCTGATGAACTATGGCGACGCCATGTACGCCGGGCAGTTCGTCGGCGGCATGTACGCCGAGGCGTTCTTAGAGGACGACATGGTGAAGGTCGTAGAGGCGGGCCTGCGATGCATCCCCAAAGAAAGCCAATACGCCGAGATGGTCCGCGACATGCTCGCCTGGCATGAGAAGAATCCCGACGATTGGCAAAAGACATGGCAGTGGGTCGAGGAAAAGTACCACAAGGATCCGAAGTACCAGCACGGCCTGTGCCACCTTACAAAACCCGGCGGCAAGGGCTCCCAAAAGAACATCGACGCCAAACTCAACGGGGCATACATCCTGATGGGCCTGCTCTACGGTAAGGGTGACCCCGACCAAAGGATCATCATCTCGACCCGTTGCGGCCAGGACTCCGACTGCAACCCGTCCAACGCCGCCGGCGTTCTATTCACCACCATGGGATTCGAGAAGATCCCCGACCGCTTCAAGTCAGCCCTGGACCCCAAGGGCAAGTTCAGCCACACGCCCTACAACTTCCCCACGTTGATCGAGGTCTCGAGGAAGCTCGTCCGGCAGGCCGTCGAGCGAAGCGGCGGTCGGGTCGAGAAGGCGGCAGACGGCGAAGAGGTGTTCGTGATTCCGGTTGTCGCGCCCAAACCGAGCAAGTTGGAACGTTCCTGGGAGCCGGGGCCGATTGCCAACAGCATGTTTACGGATGCGGAGAAGGCCAAGATCACGGCCCCGTAGCATGCTGCGCTTGCGGGCACTAATGACGGGTGTTATACTATCAAAGTGAAAACCACAAAGGCAATGACAATGAAGACGCATCTACTTTTCGTGTTGGCGGCAACGTTATGTTGCGATCTGGCTTGGGCGAACGAGGTGACGGATTACCTCATCGGTGCAAGGGGGGGCAACAAGCTTCCGTACAGGCTGTCTATTCCCGATGACTATAGCAAAAACACGAAGGATTACCCGCTTCTGATCTATTTGCATGGCATAAGCAGCAGGGGTTCCAATCTCAAGATTGGTGCTGGTCCCAGTGGAAAGCATTGGACTGAGAAATTCATTATCGTAGCCCCCCAATGTCCCGCCGGCCAGACCTGGTGGCAAGCTCCGCCCATGGACAATATGAGGAAGATAGTGGAGTATGAGAAAACTCAACTGCGAGTAGACGATGACAGGGTTTGTGTTACCGGTTACAGCATGGGGGGATTTGGAACCTATAACCTGGTTCATACATATCCCAAACTACGTGCGGCTGCCGCATCTATTTTCGGGACCGGGACCTGGATCAAGGCGTCAGCGCTAAAGCACATCCCGTTCTGGGGTTTTCACGGAGCCCGGGACAACCGAGTGCAGTTGTCGGGACACCAGAAAACGGTTGACAAGCTGCGGGCAGCCGATGCCTATGTGAGGTTCACCGTGTTTCCGAAAATGGGGCACGGCCCATTTGGCCCGTCTTTCAATCCAACGCTCTGCGCCTGGATGTTAGCCGAGAAACGCGGCACCCCGCATAACTATGAGCTTAGTGTCAATGACGGCACCAGAACCAAACTCCTTGGATTCCTCGAGCCGAAGACCGTGCATACTATTACGGCCCGTGCGCCGGATCAGGCGAAAGGGGAAGTGTTTGCAGGATGGACCAGTGCGGGCGGATCAGCTTACAAGCATCCGACTCACGCCTCAAATACGACTACACATCCGGTCAAGAGCAAGGGAAGATTCGGCAATGCAAGGGCCTTGACCACTACATTCACCATGCCCGCTAATGATGTTATCATCACCGCCACTTATAAGATCGACTCCCATAAAGAAACGTGTCGCGACCATAACGAGGAGAACAGCAATGAATCGACTGCATCGTAGAGGTTTCCTGAAATTGGCTTCCGCCGGAGCACTTGCTCTTGTCTTGCCGCCGTGCGCGATTGCCGAGAGTGCCGCCGGTCGCAAACCCAATATCATTTTCATCATGGTGGATGACCTGGGCTATCACGACCTGGGCTGCTTCGGCAGTAAGACGATCCTCACGCCGAACATCGACAAGCTGTGTGCCGAGGGCGTCAAGTTCACGGACTGCTATGGGGGATGCACCGTCTGCGCGCCGTCGCGCAGCGTTTTGATGACGGGCTATCACAAGGGACATACTCCTGTCAGAGACAACAGGGGCGGGATACCGCTCTTCCCCGAGGATGTCACTATCGCGGAGGTACTCAAGAAGGCGGGCTATGCGACAGGAGGGTTCGGCAAATGGGGGCTGGGCAACCAGGGAAAGGACGGGGCGGCCGAGCGACAGGGATTTGACGTCTTCTTCGGCTATTACAACCAGTGGCACGCCCACTCGTATTACACGCATCTCTTCAGGAACAGCGTGAGGGTTGAGCTCAACGGACGTTACACACATTACGCGATCTACGACGAGACGATCAAGTTCATCAAGAAGAACAAGGACCGCCCATTCTTTTGCTACTGCCCCTGGACCGTCCCGCATGGCCCCTACCAAATTCCCGAGGACGACCCGGCCTGGGCGCTCTACAAGGACAAACCATGGAACAAGGACGCAAAGGTCGTAGCCGCCATGGACTCCATGATCGACAGGCAAGTGGGCGAGATAGTCGCCCTGTTGAAGAAGCTCGGAATCGACGACAACACGATCATCTTCTTCACCTCTGACAATGGCGGGGCCCGGCGATTCGAGGGCATTCACAACTCATGCGGGCAGATGAGGGGGCAGAAGCGCTCGATGTACGAGGGCGGTATTCGCGTGCCAATGATTGTGCGCTGGCCCGGCACAATCAAAGCCGGAACCGTGAGTAATCTGCCGTGGTATTTCCCCGATGTCATGCCGACTCTAGCGGAACTGGCGGATGTTTCGAAGGAAACACCCAAGGATATCGACGGTATTTCGATTGTTCCGACGCTGCTCGGCAAGGGTCCGCAGGAAGAGCATGAATACATGTACTGGGACGACACATGGTACCACAATGAAGGTGTGCGCATGGGCAAGTGGAAAGGCGTAAGGAGCAACGGGAAGTTCGAGGTGAATCCAAATGTTGCTTTGCACAGAGGCAAGTGGAAAGGCATGAAGCATGAGTCTGGAACAGTTGAGGTGTACGATCTAAGCAAGGATAGGGGCGAGAAGAATAATCTTGCCGAGAAGTATCCTGATATCGCAAGAAAACTGGGCGAACTCATGGACAAAGCCTGGGTCGAACCGCGCAGCCAGGAGGATGACGGTGTATATACCGGCAAAGAACCTAATTAGAACAAGAGCAATACGAACAAACAATAAGAGATCTTAGGAGGATTTCATGCACAAGGTCACTTCTTACAGACCCTGGATCATTGTCGTTATCGTCGCGCTAGCCACTGTTTCCAAGGCGGCTCCGCAGCCAGCCGTCACGCCCCCACCGAATGCGCCAGCCCAGGTCTCTTGGGATGCCGGACAAAGACGACTGAAACTGCGATATCATGACATCACTATTCTCGACGCCACCGTCAGCGCCGAAGGTGCGGACGGAACCAAAGTGGAGGGACTGGCCGTCAAGTGCGAACCTGTCGAGAACCTCGGCGACAAGGTGGAGCAGCGTTTGAAGCTGGTTCCCGCCGAGCTGAAAGAAGGTGTTAAGTTGGTCTTGCGCGGCACGGTCGTCGCCAGCGAAGAGGCTTTTCCGGCCGAGACTCAAAGTGAAGCCCAGAAACGCTTTCCGTATGTCCGCAACAGTGTGGGACTGAGCCGCAACCTTCGCAACAACGCAGTCTATGATCGCCGGTGGGACTGGGTCCTGCAGGGCCCGCCCGACGGGGCGACGCGGATCAAGCCGGCATTGCAGAAAGAAGAACGCCGCACGTTCTCCTGGGTAAGCCGTGGAACCAGCCTGGAACTGGTGTTTCGCCCCCGCTTCTACCAGAAGCACAAGGATCTCGAACACTTCACGCCCTGGACCTACAAGGTGTGGGAAGGATCGCTCACGGGCTACTGCACGTGGTGGGCGTACCGTGGAGGCTTTACGCAGGAGACGCTCGACGCGATGCTGGAGCTATTTGTCGAAAAGCATCTTCCCGACTTCGGATACGACTACATGCAGTTCGACGACACCTACCAGCAGGGCAACGGCAGTTGTCCCGAGAACTGGTTGAACTGGGACAAGAGGAAATTTCCGGGCGGCTGGGAGTACTCAATCAAGGCCATTCGCGACGCCGGAATGAAACCCGGTATCTGGGTGCACCGCATCCACCGCCCCAGCGATCCACACGTCGCCGACATCGCCAAGGAGCATCCGGACTGGTTCGTGCATAAACCCGACGGTTCACTCTTCATACAACATGGGTTCTACGTGCTCGACACCACCAATGAGGAGGCGGTCGACAACATGGTCCGCAGACTCTACAGCGGATTGAAGGAGCAGGGCTGGAACTACGTCAAGATCGACGGAACCGGGGACCTGCTTCGTGCTTACCAGAACAAGGAATGCGCCGAGTTCTTCGAAAACAATCCCACCACTCCGGAGCAGTCCCTTCGCAAGTGGGACATTGTCGCCCACGAAGAATTGGGACCGGATGTCTACGTCCTTGCCTGCCACACCGTCGGCAACGCCAGGCATGTGATTGGATTGGTGGACGGCGCCCGGCTGAGCAACGACGGGTTCCAACCGCGGACCCTGGCGCAATACAACTACATGGAAGGCGTGGTCTGGCGGAACGATCCCGACCATTGTGATGTATTGGGGGAATGGCTCATGGACACGGACGCCATGATGCCGGTCTTCGGCGTCGACGCGCCTGTGCCGGCTCGAAGCATCATCCGGCCGGCCATTTGCACCATGGCCGGTGGCGTGCTCATGCTCAGCGACAAGCTGGAGGTCTACCAGGACCAGCGGAATATCGAGGGGATGAAGCGCAGTGCCCCCGTCCTCTTTACCGTACCCGGGCAGCTCTACAGTTGCGAGCGTCGTCCGGCTCCGTGGTGGCTGCAGGAGATTGACCGGCCCTTCGACCACTGGTCCGTGCTGGCGAGGATCCAGTGGGGCGAGAAAGAGAAGGACAAGCATGTGTATCATTTCAAGGGCGCGCCGCAGCAGGAGGTCAAGTTCGCGGACCTGGGCCTTGAAGCGGACCGCGAGTACCTGGTCTGCGAGTTTTGGAACCAGGAGTTCCTCGGGAAATTCAAGGGCTCGTTCACCGCTCCGGCGATGGACGATAATACCGGGATGGACGTCTTCGCCATCCGCGAAGCTCGCCCGCATCCGTGGGTGATCTCGACCACGCGCCACATCTCACAGGGTGGCGTCAGTCTGCTCGACGAGCGTTGGGACAACGATCACAAAGTCCTCTCCGGAAAGAGCAGACTCGTCATTGACGATCCGTACGTCATGACCGTCCACCTCCCAATGGGATTCCGTCTCGAAGCCGCCGAAGTTGAGGGTGCGAAGGCCAAGATTGACAACCGGAAGGAAATCGCTACAGTCTGTGTCGTCCCATCGGCCACGAAGACGGTGGAGTGGAAAATGACGTTTGCCCAATGACGCACCCGCCCTGGGTGGACATCACGGTAACTGATAACAAGGTTTAAACAGAGGTTCCCGCAATATGAAGAAATTTATCCTATCTGTCTCACTGTCACTATGGTTGTTGGCCACCTGCACCGCCTCGAACGATATCGAGGCCCTCAAAGCCGACATGACATTCTTCACGGATCCCAGTTGCAGGCAGTTGAAACCGAACGTGCAGTCGAAAGATCTGGATGACTTCAAGAGCGACTTGCTCAAGACCGTCGCCGCCGGGATGCTCAAAGGCACGTATGACACCAGATACCGCGCCGCCGACTACGAGGCCTATCCTTCACCCCGCGAACTGGGCCGAACGCTGAAGCTGGGCGATGGCTTCAGCCGGTACGAGAACATCACCGGTATCTACCTGGATCCCGGCCAGCAGATCGTCTTTGTCGGAAAGACCGCCGGCAAGAAACTATCGCTGTTGATCCCGGATTGGATGCGCAAACCCGCCGAAGGGATCAACCCTGCAAAGGATCCCAACGGCTGGGGCCTGCACAAGCAGCGGATTACGCTCGATAAGGGCTTGAATGTGATCAACGTGAACAAGGGCCGCAATGTATACGTGAGCTATTTCGACGACCATGCCGAAAAGGCCCCCAAAGTCACCGTTCACTTCCCAACAGGCAAGGTCAATGGATTCTTCGACATCTCGAAGCACACGAACGCCGACTGGAACCGCCTGCTGGACGAGGCTGTGAGCCCCATTATGGATGCCCGCGGCAAGCACATCCAGGTCGCCTATCCGGTGGAGTGGTTCAACGTCTACACCCGCGGCAGGGGCGTGGAGTTGATCAATAACTACGACGCCCTGCTCAATAGCCATTATACGTTGATGGGCCTCGTGAAGTACAACAAGGTGCCCAGAAATCGCATCCTGGCGCGCGTGAACTTCAATTACTACATGTTCCGCGACGGCGACGGCGTGGCCTACCTCGGCAACAAGGGCACTATGCGCATGGTGGCCGACCCGAATGTGGTCATTACCGGCGATCCATGCTGGGGTTTCAGCCACGAGACCGGACACGTGCTTCAAATGCGTCCGCAAATGACCTGGGGCGGCATGACGGAAGTCAGTTGCAACATTTTCTCAATGTACACGGTCACCGGGATGGGCAACAGAAGTCGCCTCAAAGCCCAGAAGAATTACGCTTCAGCACGCAAGAACATCATCGAGGCCGATCCCAGAAAGTCCTTTCTGGCACACAAAGACGTGTTCGACCGCCTGGTCCCATTCTGGCAGCTCCATCTTTATTTCTCGCGAAACGGCAAACCCGACTTCTACGCCGACGTGATGGAACAGATGCGCCTCCGCCCCGATGCAGGTCGCGGCAACGATTCGATTCGGAACCAGTTTGAGTTCGTGAGGATCTGCTGCGATGTGGCCGAGCTGGATCTGACGGACTTCTTCGACAAGTGGGGGTTCTTCTGGGTCGGAGAGATCACTGTAAAGGACTACCGCGACTACCATTACGCGATCACGCAGCAGATGGTGGACGATGTCAAGTCGTATATCGCGAAAAAGAAATACAACAAGCCGACTGAGGATATCACTTTGATCGAGGACTGAAACCATACACAGCAAGATGATCGTTGCTGTGGTTGCCGGTTGGATAGATTGGACCACCAGCATGGCGACGAAGTAAGTGGAACTTGATGCAGCAAGCGTAATTGAAAGGTACAGAAAGGAAGACAGTGATGCTGAAGGAATTGATTCGCAGTCGATCATATCGACCGGTTTGTAAGATTTGGATGCTGATTGGGTTGCTCGCCATGATACCGACACTAGTGCCGGCCAAGGACGGACACAGCGCTTTAGAAGCCTTGGGAACTTCGATGGCGTACGTTGTGAAGCATCCGTCTCCCCCCAGAGGATGGAATAGTTACACAGGCTACAGCATTGCCGTTACAGAAAAGGAATTACTGAAGAACATAGATTTTCTCAGCGAGAATCTGTTGCGCTATGGCTACGATACGGTTACCGTGGATAATGGTTGGTTTCTGTCCGGTCAGGGCAAGGGAATCACGATTGCCCTTGATGAATATGGACGACCTGAGTCACACGAACACTTCTTTCCGCGAGGATTGAAGTACACAATTGATTATGCCCACAAGAAAGGTGTCAAGTTTGGCATATGGCTGCTCAGGGGGATTAACCGCAGGGCGGTGGAAGAGAATCTCCCGGTGGAGGGAACAAAGTATCGCATGCAGGATATTGTCAATATGAAGTCCAGGTGCCCGTGGGCCGTCGCACCGTGGTGGAACTATGGCGTGGATATGACCAAGCCGGGCGCCCAGGAGTACTACGATGGCCTGATCCGGAAGTACGCGGACATGGGCGTTGACTTCATCAAGTTTGACGATATTGTACCGAATCCGGATGAAGTAGAGGCCGTGGCCGAGGCAATTGCCAAGTGTGACCGTAAGATCATTCTCAGTCTCTCTCCCGGTGATCACATCAAGGTGGAACACAGCGACGCCTACAAGAGGGCGAACATGGTGCGCATCACCAGCGATATCTGGGACAACAGGGGAAGTCTGGAGACTACCTTTAGACGCTGGGAAGCCATGCAGGACTATACGGGCCCGGAGGTGGGAAGCTTCCTCGATATGGATATGGTTTGCTTCGGTCGCCTGTACGTGACAAGAAACGGTGGATGGGACTGCAAGTTTACCAATGACCAGAAGCGGACGTTCATGGTGCAACGCGCCTTGGCCGCTTCGCCGTTGATGCTGGGCGGTGTATTGTACAGGATGGACAAGTTCTCGCTGAGCCTGTTCACCCATCCTGACATCCTCGCATGCAATCAAAATGGCGTTATTGGAAAACTTGTGCATCGTGACGGCAAGATCGACGTGTGGAAAACGCCTCAGCGCAGCAACGACGGCAGCGGCTGGATCGGCATCTTCAATCGGGATGGGAAGAACAAGGCGACGATCGAGGCTGGCATGAAGGAACTGGGGTTGAACACCGGCGGGAACTACGCCCTGAAGGATATCTGGGCCAGGAAGATGCTGCCCGTTGCCGAGCGGCACACGTTCGAGATCCCCGCCGACGGCGTGGCGTTCTTGCGATACGAGCAGACAACTGCCGGTGAGAGCACCGTGAACTTGGCCGCGGTCCAACCGTTGGAACAGACCGGAGAGGCCTCGATTGATCGCAGCCCCGAGAAAGAGCCGCTGGACCTGGGCGATGTGGTCTACGCGACGGGCATCGGAGTGAGAGCAGGATCCGAACTGATTTACGATGTCAGCCAACGTGCGGGCCGGTTCGAGGCGTGGGTGGGGATTGATCCCAAAGTGTCCGCGAAACGATCGGGCCGGTTTCGCGTATATGCCAATCGGGACCTGGTGTTTGACAGCGGTGTGATCAATCAAACCGACAAGCGCGGCAGTTCGCAGAACCCCACCCGTCCTATTCGTGTGGTGGTCCCGCTTGCTGGCGTCAAGAAGTTGCGCCTGACGTTTCAGTGTGAAGACGGCAAGGACAAAGCCGGCTTGTGTGGTGGCTGGGGCGACGCGAAATTCGTGCCAGCATCCGCACCGGAGTATAGAATCGGCAAATATGAAGGCACGACTTTGGCCCAAACACCGCCGATGGGCTGGAACTCCTGGTGCCGTTACGGCACGGGCATCAACGAAGACCTCATCAAGAAGGTCGCCGACGCGATGGTTGAAAGCGGCATGCGCGACGCCGGTTATGTGTATGTCAATCTGGATGACGGCTGGCAGGCCGGCGGAGCAAAGTTCGATGATGATGGGTATCCGCTCTGGGACAAAAAGAAGTTCCCCAGCGGCATGAAAGCCCTTGGCGACTATATTCACGGCAAGGGGCTGAAATTCGGCATCTACTCGCGAGCAGGATGGGTCAGGGGGCACGAGACGCAGTTTGCCGAAAGGTTCGCCGAGTGGGGCGTGGACCTGGTGAAGTACGACTTCAGCAACAAGGAGCAGCAGAAGGCCACGCTTGATGCCATCCGGGCCGCCGGACGGGACGTGGTCTTCTCCGTGTGCGAATGGGGACGCGAGCGTCCCTGGCTGTGGGCGCCGGGCTTTAACGCGGAAATGTGGCGCACGACGTATGACGTGAAGGACAAATGGACCAGCAAATACGACAACAACGGCGGTATCGGCGTGCTGCGTTCGGCGCATCAGAACGAGGCGCTGGGCCCATTCGTCGGTCCGGGACGCTGGAACGATCTGGACATGCTTCAGATCGGTGTGGATGGGTTCGACTATGGACACGACCGGAAGAAGGCCGGGTTCGATATCACTCCCGACGAGGAAAGATTCCAGATGAGCCTCTGGGCGATTCTCGCCTCGCCCCTGCTGGCGGCCAACGACGTCACCGCGATGAACGATCAAACCAAATCGATTCTGCTGAACAAGCAGGTGATCGCTGTCAACCAGGACCCACTCGGCGTCCCCGGTTGGCGCATCAAGAAGATGGACCAGATCGAGGTATGGAAGCGCCCCTTGAAAAACGGGGACATAGCCGTGGTGTTCGTGAACCTCGAGGAGAAGCCCCGCGACATCGACGTTACCTGGGCGCAATTGAACGTTCACGGCCCGCGGGAGGTCACCGATCTGTGGGACCATCGCAGTCTTGGCAAAAACGACAAGCAGTTGAGTTTCGAAAAAGTACCACCGCACGGCGTGGTCTTCGTGCGATTGTCGAAGTGACAGCGTCTCTCGAAAACCGCAAGGGACAGCCTGATTGTCGCGTTCTTGGATTTGTTCCGCGCAATCGCGCCGGATGCCGGAAGCCAGCGCCATGGGCTATGACCTGCAGCCCTGTTATGTCCCCCCCAAACGGGCCCGAAAACCGGCCAAATCCTTACAACTCGACTACAACCCGAGGTCTCAGTAGCCCCTAATCCCGGAAAATGGCCATTTTCTAAGTGCTCTAATAGCAATGACTTAGCTGGGGCATGCAGATTGTAGATCGTTTTCAATGCCGTTCACTCACTTTTGCCCGATGACCACAAAGGCTTTTTGTGGCGGCCCGACCTCTCATTCGATGCAAAGACAGTAGTCTTCTGCATGAAACCACCCGGCGGCAAGTCGTACCACCTTTATGAGGTGAACTCGGACGGAACACATCTGAAACAGTTGACCTTTGGCGATTATGACGATTTGGATCCGATCTATTTGCCCGGCGGAAAGATTCTCTTTTCGACCACGCGAGCCCATACCTACGTTCGCTGCGGACCGAGGCATCACGCGTTTGTCCTGGCTCGCTGCGATGGTGATGGCAAGAATATCTACGTCGTCTTATATGGTAATGAGCCAGATTATCTGCCGTCCCTCATGAATGACGGCCGGATCATCTACACGCGTTGGGAATATACGGACAAAGAGCAGAAGCGCGTCCAGGGCCTTTGGACGATGAACCCTGACGGTACCAATGTCATGGCCTTCTGGGGCAACCAGAGCGTCTGGCCCGACATTCTGGCCGAACCCCGGGCCATTCCCAACAGCGAAAAGATCATGTTCACAGGCGTTGGCCATCATATGTGGTTCAACGGCTCGATAGGTGTCATCGATCAGCGAGCCGGGATGAATTACCCCCATGGCATCTCCAAGGTAACCCCTGAAATACCATGGCCGGAAGTGGGCAACGGCCCTGAAGAAACCTCGCTAACAGAAAAATACCATCAGGCAGGCCGTTACTCCGATTACAAAACCCCCTATCCGATCGGCGAGGAGGATTTCCTCGTCTCGATCAAATCGACCAATGCCGGGCATTTCGCCCTCTATTTGATGGACATCTATGGCAACCGTGAGTTGATTTACGCTGGCAAGAGCAACGTCTGGCACGCGATTCCTTTCAAGCCACGTAAAGCCCCGCCTGTCATTGTCGATCGGGTTGCCTGGCCTGCAATAGGCGCCGCCGACACCTTACCGGAAAAGGGCACTCTCTTCAGTGCCAATGTCTTCGAGGGCGTCCCGGACATTCCAAGAGACAAGGTCAAATACCTCCGCGTCATTCAGTCAGATGCCAAGACCTACTCCAGTTGGGTCAAGACCTATCAGCATCAGGGCCCGGAGATTTCAGTCACCCAGGCCGATTCGGTCAAGCGAATCCTCGGGACCACGCCTGTTGAAAAGGACGGCTCTGTTTACTTCAAAGTGCCCGCCGGCAAAGCCCTTCACTTTCAACTTCTTGATGAACAGTATCGCTGTATTCAAACGATGCGGTCTTTTACCGGGGTGATGCCAGGCGAAGTGCGCGGGTGTGTTGGCTGCCATGAAGGTCGCGCAAATACACCGCAAACGGCCCATTCACGCCAGGGCGCTATTGCGGTGAATCGGGGGGCCATGGATCTGACCGCTCCCCCATGGGGGGCCGAGGAATCAATCAGCTATATGCGGTTTGTCCAGCCGGTTCTCGATAAATATTGCGGCTCGTGTCATCAAGGTGACGGCGATGCCCGCAAAAAGTTCGATCTTACCGTTCGCCCCTCAAAAGAGCCATGGGCCGTCTCACGATCTGCTGACTGGTACTTCAATAATTGCGCAGATGTGTCAGAACTCGACACCTCAGATCCGTGGCGAAAGCTCCAAACCACCCACTCGTCCTCACCGTTCCCGGAGCTTTATGTCACGCTCGTCGGCGGAGGTAACGACTGGTACCAGCCCACCAGAAAGGAGAATTTCAACAGATTCGGCCTGCCGGTCTCCTTCTCAGGCTGCCTCATCGTTGAAGGCTACACCGAGCGTAATATGGACGTGGGATTTCGATTCTGTATACTAATGTTGTAGTAGTCATATCCCCAAGCAACAATGTAGCCTTTGGGTTGTGTAAGGCCAGCCCTCCCGACGGTTGTTGTCACGAGAACCAATACTATTGCAGATACAATCAGATTTGGCTTCTTCATCACCCGCTCCTCTAAACCGAGAATCTCAGAACATCTATTGCCCCAACCGCACCAAAGACAAGTCCCAATTCCCCCTTCTTTCCGAGCAGAAAAGCACTGATGAATCATCTGGAGAAAAAGATGGTTTTTTTATTTTTTTGGCCGCCCATTCGGGAAATACATATCTATGATCTCCTGCATACAAGCTTCGACTCTGGCACAGGACTTTTCGTCATAGATATCTCCATTCGGCCAAACTGTCGGCTCTTTCAGGACTTGACTATCCCACTGCCTTGCATGCCCTGCTTCATGGCAAAACCCTTCGATTCTAGGTTTTCTGCCCCACCACTTCCTGGTAAACTCCTGGAACTCTTTATTGTTCTTAGGCACCATAGATTTATACCGAACAAGAAGGTCATAAATCTTGGCAGACGCAGGCAGTTTCTTTGCATCAATATGTGCTTCCAATCTTTTTGCCGCAACAGAGGCCTTATTATTCCCATCCCACATATCGAATCTGCCCCAGAAATGGAAAAGCGGACGAAGGTCAGCGCCAGCACTTTCGCACAATCTTGCAAACTTATCGACACTGTCCCCATAAGGGATACCATTTTCATGATCCATATTGTAAGAATAGTAAAAGTTATGAAGTGCTTTCCAACCAAATAGCCTTGCAACATAAACAAAGTGAGCATGGCCTATATGCTTATACTTGACTCCGACCAAACTCTTCTTCTGGGCAAAATAAATACCAACCATCCAGGATATCGCGGTATTATCTACGGTCCTGCTTTCCAGATTCGCATACGAAACGCACGATGTCTGGTAGGCTTTGTCAATATCAATACCAAGCCCCAGATTCAACGCCGCAACATGCGGCAAGTGAACCGTTGCCTCTTTTAAGCCAAGCAAATGCATAATCCCATACGCATGGCAACGTTCATGGAATACAACCGCGGGCACATTTCGAGGCCCACGGATAAAGTGATGATTATGATTCCCGCCATAGTCCTTTCTCGGGTCATAGGTGCTATTAACAGAAGGATACCCCGGAGCAAACACGCTTGCACGCATTTGACGGTCGACCTGTACGTACATCGTCTCTTTACTCTGAACCTCTGGGAAGCCAAACAGATAGTTCATCCCATCCATCGCCTTATCCCAATCTTTCATTAGTGTAACAGGATCATCGAGTTTGTAGATCCAGCTGGTCGGAACATTCATCATGAACTTCTCAGACTGGAAATCCGCCCATGGAGCCTTGAAGTTTCGTTCAACATTTCTCCACTCCTCAAGCGTAGTCTTATGAAATGGTTTTGCCGAGAAATACGGCGAGCGAATTGCATTTTTGACTGTCACATCGATTACATCCGCAGCATCGGCAAGATATGGAACTTCAATATAGATCCCGCCGCCAAGTGGATTTGCCACCTTAACTTCAGTGCTGTTGATAGGAAAAACTGTGGTACATCTGCCAATTCGAGCAACTCTTGGCTTGTAAGTATTATCCCATGAATGAGAGCCGACTCGCACTTGATAATTCTTTCCGACAATCGCCTCCGGTACTGTAACCGTTGCAATAGTTCCCGGAGCCAGATAAGTTCCAGTCGGTTTCCTTGCAGGCCACTGCACATACATGCGATTATCCCGTATCGCTTTCTTTTGAGTCGCACTTACTTTTACAGTATGCGTCTTATTCGGATTGGCAGGTGGTTCCACCTTGCCCGGGAAATAATCGGAGCATTGGAATTTATATCCATCCAGCAGATCTTCATATTTCGCAAGATTATTGGCCGTATAGACTTCATCCATAATATACTGCATAACATGATAGATTGCCCAGTTTAGCCCCCTGGGCTCTGCTTTACGTTTGTTCATTTCAGGATGATCGCGCCAGAGAGCTCCCTTAACATTCTCAAAAGTATCAACCAGGTCAAGGGCTGCCTTAACGATCGTCCTGTTATGCCCAAAGGCATAGCGATGTTCTTTTATCTTTTCTTTATGCACATCGATCTGATCGTCGTTCAGAACAACGATCCCCTTGATATGTTGCTTCAGTGCGGCAAACGATCCAAGAAGTTCCGTCTGCATTCGTTCTTCGAACGGCACCTTATGTCAGACCTCACGACCTGAACTGGGTTCGCCATACATAGTCAAAAAATAAGTTTTGTTCTTAAACCAGACGATCTCATAAGGATGATACCCTGCAGACAAATATATCTCATTGTAAGTCGGCTCTTTATCGCCTGGGTTTTTCCTGTGCACTTCTTTGCGGTTTATCTTCATCACGTTGTATGTTGAACTGCCATAACCGGGCGCAATTTTACGTGCAGGGAATGGCTTTAAAACACGGAGATATCCCCTGCAGACAACAAAATAGTCTCCCTTGGGAACTTTCGGGTCATCCGCCAAGTTTACTGGTGGCCGAGTTCCTAAAATAACTCTCTTATAGTTTTACTGTCCAACATTATTA
>JAGMDR010000135.1 GCA_023128595.1 Planctomycetota bacterium
TCAGCGATCTCTGCGTTGAAATCTTTTTATTTTCTTCTTGACTTTCGTTTGAATTTCTGTTAAAATACAAACCGCCATAGAGATGGCAGGCATTTAGCGGAGAACCGCACAAGTCGGGCAAGCCGCCCAAGTCAAATTTTATCATTAACTAATACTACAACGCTACTTACGCTGTAAAAATTGGCAGAAATTGTATACCAAGCTGCGTTTATCGCCTTTAGGCTGACAGCAGGCCCGCAAGGGCCCCTGGGGGGAAAAGGCCAGCCATAGGCCCCTCCAGGCTTGTTCTGCTGGCAGCCGGTAAAGCGCAAAACGCAAATTCAGATTCGCCAAAGTGTCCTTAAAGCCAATTTGATTGTTGATATCCGCCAGAGTTGTCGTAACTGCTTATGGAGCAAGGCCTTATGCTTGCCAGTAAAATCTAAGTAGCGTTGTAGTACTACTTACTATTGACTATTGACAATTGTTGGCTTACGTTTGGGGGACACGATCAGGTGAGGTCACTCGCACGCAGGAAGTCACATATCACTTCTTTGTTGCACGATTTGTCGCGCGGACTATTCGTCATCGTCGAGACCAACGGGGGCAATAGGTCTGGTAAGAGTCAGTCGTGGTCTGCGTCTCGAGGAATCGGTTGAGTCGTCCTGCCTTGAGGGGTAATCGGGTCTGGATTGGTCGGGGGTGGTGGCCTCCGGTTTTGGTTTGGCCCGCTCAATAAATGGGATTGTTGCGGGGGCCTGTCCGGCGGGGACCGGGCGCGGCACCTCGGCGATGTTGTTAAGCTTGAACTCGAGCAGTACGGGCGTATGCCCGTTCGGCACGTCGAAAGCGAAGTCAACGTATTTTCTGGTGTCCTGGCTGGCGAAATCCTCGCGCCCTATTGTTATTTGCTCGCTCAGCTTTTTTGTTTTGATGCGGTTTGGCCCGTCGAAATATCCGATTGGATAGACGTTTATTCCTTTTCCGGCGAGGGGTCCGTCGGCGGAGTCTTTTTGTTTGCAGATTAGCCTCAGTTGAGAGAGCGTGAACGTGCCGGCGTCCCTTACGGCGTTCTTCTTTATTCCCATGCGAACGACCACAATTTGGCCCTTCTGGGGTGTTATGGCTTTCCCGTCGGCGTCTTTGAAACCGGCAGGGGGTGCGTACCAGGCGCCGGCTTCGCCCTTTTCGCCCCTTTTCCTTGGGATGTCGATTGATTCGGCGCTTGTGACCAGCGGTACGTCGCCGGAGTCGTTATGTCGATTTAGGAAGATCTGGTCGAGGAAGGCGGGGTGGAGGGTCGCGAAGCTCCTGGGATTGCGAATGGCGCGAAAGCTGCCCTTGCTTAGGAGGCTGAACCAGCCGGTGATAAAGCCGTCTGCGTTTGGGAAGACCTTGTTAGGCGTTTGGTTGGCCAGGTTTGTACGGTCGAAACGCTGATACGGATACTTATTCGGCAAGGGTGACATGGCAAGGGCGGTCAGGAGCAGGCCCGACAAGATAAAGCCGAGGAAGATTCCGCAGATGGCGCGGCCGACGCGTTCCGGAATGAACCCGAAGTCAACGGGCAGCTTTGTTAATAGCATTGCTGCGGTCTGGAGTATGGCGAATGTCAGGACAAACAGCAGCGTGAAGCACAGGGGCTGTGCCCAGGGTACGAGGGCGGGAAATCGGCTGTTACTGCCGCGGCTGATGAAGAAATCGGCCGAGAGCTCAAAATAGCCGAATGCGACTATGCTCGCGCAGATGGCGATTATTATGGTTGTGAGTGCTTTGAAGATTGTGCCGTTAAGGTACTGATAGGCGGCACAGCCTGCGATTATGAGCAGTACAGCTAAGGTAGCTAAGGTGGCCATTACAATTTCTCCGGTCTATAGTCGTTAGTCATCTACTGTTTCGGTTTTTGCTTTTTAGGTTTTGGTGCGGAGAGCACTCGTATCATTTCGTTTATAGCTGTTGTGCCGGCGACGACTTTTCTGAGCGTTTGCTCTTGTAGATAGAGCATTTTTGCCCGTCTAAAGTGCGTACCGATTTCGGGCAGAGACTTTGCGTGCTTTACGATTTTTCTGAGGTCGTCGTTAATCATAATCATTTCGAACACGGCGGTTCTTCCGACATAGCCTATTCCATGGCAGTTTTCGCAGGTGCTTGGTTTTCCGTGCTTGTCGTAGATGACTCTTCCTGCGCGGTAGAGGACTTTTGTTTTTTCAGCGTTGATGTTGAATTTTCTGAAGAGCTCTTTGTTTGGGGCGTATGCCTGCTTGCATTCATTGCAGAGTTTTCTCATGAGGCGCTGGCTGCTGACGCCGAGGAGTGTATCGGCGGCGAGGCTTCTGTCGCCGACCAGCTTGAGCCATTTGGCGACGGCCTGAATAACGCTGTCGGCTTGGAGTGCGACGTATATGATTTTTCCATCTTTTGCCCCCTCACAGGCGGTACGCGCGGTTTCGGGATCCTCACAGTCGGCGACACCGACGATATCCGGGCCCATTCTTATTACTTCCTGGAGCTTCTTGCCGTATGTTGTGCTTCCGGTGTCGCTGGGGCTAAAGACATGTTGCGTTATGTTTGCTATCTGTGACGAAGGGTGTTTCTCAAGCGTGTTTATGTTATTGATGAATGCATCATGGTTTCGCACAAGGGAGTAGAGGGTGCTTGTTACGCCGCTTTTCTTTGGCCCGGCAACGATGAACAGGCCCTGTTTTAGGTGTTGGAAGCTGTTAAGCTGTTCGAGCTGGTCGGGCATGAGGCCGAGTTCGGCCAGTTTTGTAATGTCCTTCTGTGTCGTGAGTTTGAGCAGGACCTGTTCGCCGACCGTTGAGCCGGCGGTTTTTACCTCCCACTCGTTGTTGTCCATGCCCTTGGAGACTGCAAAGGCGCCCTTTTGGGGTTTTCGTTTTTCCTTGATATCGAGGTCGGCAATGTTCTTGAGGAAGTGAATGAGGAACTTGATCTGGTCTCTGGACATGCTTGGCTGCTTCAAGGCCGCCCCATCGACGTAGTATGTAACTTTGTACTCCTGTGGTCCGGGGGTGAACATGATGTTGTTGGCCCTTCGCCACATAGCGTCGGCCAAGAGCTCGTAAGCCATTTTGTATCCGAAGAAGTCGGGGGTCCTCGGCTCGGGGAGAGGGACTTCATTTTTGTTGGCGGTAATGAAGGTAAAGCTTTTGAGTGCGTCAAGTTTTTTTTCTCTGCTGACGAAGAGGTTTTTGAGGTGTTCTGCGGTGAGGATGCGGTCAAAATCCATAACTCTGGTGTTGCGGTGTTTGACGTAGGCGAGGGACGTTGCGGCGACGGCGATCAGGTAGATGAGCATGCCGATGATGAAGATAGGAATAAGCTGCCAGATCAACATCGCTGCAGCGCCGGCTCCAAGGACCATACCCGTCCAGAAGGCGTCGTTTGTTTCAACGGCCTTTGCGTCATTGTGCACCCAGGTAACCAGGGGGAGCCAGAGGAAGAAGAAGGCCAGAAAGGTAAGAAGTTTGATTACCGATATGTAGCCGCCGTACTCGATGGCAGCCAAGAGTAAATCCGGCATAAGATGCTCCGTTTCGAAATTCAATCAAATCTCACAAGATGCCACTGGCCGTGGTCCTGATGCCTTTAAGCGCCATTTTCAATTCTTCGGTGTTTGGTGCGAATTTGTACGCGTCCTTGGGGTCTATGGAACCATTTTTCACCAGCTCGCAGAGGTTGGATGTAATATCCTGCATACCTTCCTGCTGAGAGGCGCGTATGACGCTGGGCAGGTCTGCTTCTCGCTCTTCAGCAATCAATTTCCTGGCGGGGGCATTTACAATGAGTATCTCGACGGCAGGTATTCTGTCGATGTTTTCTTCGAGGCAGGGAATCAATACCTGACTGATGACGGCCCTGAGCGCCAGGGCGAGGGTTTGTCTTACAAGGTCTCGCTCGGTCTGCGGGAACAGGTCGAGCAGTCGGTGGACCGACTGCGAAGCATTTGGCGAGTGCATTGTTCCGAGGACGAGGTGTCCGGTTTCTGCGGCCCTCATCCCTGCGGTGACGGTTCTTGCATCTCTCATTTCACCGACGAAGACGACGTCCGGGTCCTGGCGCATCAGATATGTCAATGCCTCTTCAAAGTCCACGACGTCGAGCCCGATTTCCCTCTGTGAGACAATGGCCTTGGCGTCCTTGAAGAGATACTCAATTGGGTCCTCGATTGAAACTATGTGACAGGAGCGAGTGTGGTTAATATGGTTTATCATTGATGCGATTGTTGTGGTTTTTCCGCAGCCGGTAGGACCCACAACAAGGACAAGTCCCTGTGTGCTATCGGCTACTTTCTCCAGTACGGGCGGCAGGTGTAGTTCCTCGAAGGGTGGGATGGTCGTATTGACTCGTCTTGCCGCGAGGCTGACCAATCCTCGCTGTCGGAAGATGTTGACCCGGAAGCGGTGTTCCCCGTCCACTTCGTGTGCAAAATCGAGCGTTCCGTGCTCGGCGAAGAATTCCTTCTGGGCGGGACTTAGAATCCCGAAGACGAGCTCCTCGATCCTTTGGGCGGTCATTGGCGGGCCGGTAGTATTCTTCAATAATCCGTAAAGGCGGAGCTTAGGTGGTTGACCGACCTTGAGATGCAAGTCGCTCGCGAGGGTCTTGATGGCGGCCCTGAAGAACTTGTCCATTTCCGGCTCTCGGTCGGGAGCCGTCCGGTTGTCGATAGGTTGTTCTGCAGCCATAATTACTGCTGACTCCAAAGCTATGAACCAATTGTCTCGGCCACCACTGGGATCGTAAGCACTTGTGGCTTGGCGGAGGATTTCTCCGGGCCTTAGATTTGCAAGCACAAACCCTTATATAACTATATTATAAGGTTTTCAGAGGTTTTGTCAACCTTGATGGTTGGACAATATTGGTTTTGGGCATAAATGCGGGGATTCGTACAGGTTGGGGGCTGAGGGGGCAAATATTGCAGGTTATTGCGGGGACGCGGACCGCGTAAAACGCCGGCTAAATATGGATTGTTCGACTGCGCTCGGGCTGACCCCACACCAAATTGCAGCAGGCACCTATTTGGCGCCGAGGCAATGGGTGGTTGGCACTTGTGAGCGTCAAAAGGCAGATCGAGAGGCAGTTGGGGCGAAATCCGGGAGTTGGGAGCTCGGGGGTGTGGCTAATACCACAGGACTTACAATCAATATAGCATTCTTGTTTTTTCCTAAAGTTTTTTCCGACAGACAAGGCTATGCCTTAATATTAAGGCATAGCATTTTACCACGAGAATGGTTGTGCGTCGATGATGAAGTACGTTTGAAGGGGTTCAAGATGGGCAATGTGCATCGAAACGAAAGGCGGGGGCTCCGTGAGCGGGCGTTCGAGAGCGTGGTGGGAGAGCTGACCCAGCCCGTCGCGTGCCGGAAGATGGGCTGCGTTGACGATTTGACGTTCGTCGAGAGGCTCACCAATGCAATGCGGTCGGCATGGAGAAATTGGTTTGCCGGAAAATCCGGCCACACCCTAATCCCGTCGAAATTCCCATGACTTTCTCGTTGTATTTCTGTATAAACCGTTCCATGGCGTTCTCCTAAGAATAGAGGTATACTTGTACGGTTCACCTTTATATCTTAAGAGTAACGGCTTTTTGCAATCAAATGTTTGGTTACGGCCAAGGGTCAAAGGCCCGAGGCCGCGATGGGCAGTCTGTGACCAAAAAAAAGTTGAATAAGGAAAACGAATATGAAGACCTGGAATTTTGGAATAATTGGCGCCGGGCTGATTGCGGATTTTCATGCAAGGGCCATTGCGGATACTCCCAACGCAAAGCTGATCGGCTGCTGCGATAAGATCGCCGAGAGGGCTGAAAAGCTGGTCGAGAAGTACGCAGTCAAGGCCTTTGGGGACTACGAAGAAATGGTAAAGAGCGATGAGATAGACATCGTGACTATCGCTACGCCGAGCGGATTCCATTTGGAGCCGGCGGCGGCCGCGGCCGAGGCGGGCAAGCACGTGATATGTGAGAAACCGCTCGAAATCACCTTGGAGAGAATCGACGCGATGATCGAGGCCCACGAAAAGGCCGGTACACGTTTAGGCGGGATATTCCCGTATCGCTTCAACGATTCGCAAAAAGTGCTTAGAGAGGCGATAAATTCGGGGCGCTTCGGGACAATCAGCTATGCCGGTATATACGTGCCCTGGTGGCGGACGGATGAATACTACAAGGACTCGTGGCACGGGACGTGGAAACTCGACGGCGGCGGGGCGCTGATGAACCAGTCGATCCACATGGTCGATATGCTCTGCGATGTGATGGCGCCTATCGAATCGCTCCAGGCCTTTACCGGGACAATCGGCCACCCTCAAATCGAGACCGAAGATACTACGGTTGCCGCTCTGCGATATACCAACGGCGCCCTGGGTATTATCTATGGGACAACCGCTTCGTATCCGGGCCAGTTCAGACGCTTTGAGATCACCGGCACCAAGGGCACGGTCGTGCAATTGGAGGACAGCTTTACGGTCTGGCAGTTCGCTGATGAGAGGCCGGAAGACGAAGAGGTTCGCAAGAAATTCGGCGGTATCTCAGGCGGTGGCGGCGTCTCCGACCCTGCCGCTATCACGCACGACAATCACACGCGCAATTTCGAGGCGTTTCTCGAAGCGCTCGAAACCGGCGAGGATTTTTGGATCGACGGAGCCGAAGCACGAAAGGCGGTAGAAATAATACTCGCAATATACAAATCCGCAAAAGAGCAGAAGCCGGTTAGATTTAGTTGACCCGATTCTCGATGCCGGATTCTTGATGCTCGATACTGGATGCTCGATACATAGTAATTACGGGATTTTGGCCGGGATTTTGGTAAAATACAGATGGTGTCTTTGCTTTTTTCCTTGACAATATCGGCTGCTGAGGTGTAAGATATGTAATGTTCAAGGAGGAGTGGCGGGAAGGCGGACCTTGCCGCTATAAGGCACGGCTGCCGCTAAGAAATATGTGTCCATCGGGACAGGAGGAGTAGTTATGACAAGAAAGTACCTTTCGCTGGTCGCAGTGGCATTGTTTCATCTGGCAAACCCCTGGCCGGGCGGGGCGGCACTTGGAGGGTACGAGTGGAATATCCAGACGGTCGATTCCACCTTCAATGTGGGCACGTGGACATCTCTCGCGCTTGATGCAAGCGGCAATCCCCACATTAGCTACTATGATTCGGCCAACTCTGCCCTGAAGTACGCGGCCTTTGACGGCTCGGCCTGGGACATCCAGATGGTCGATTACGAAGGGCCTGTGGGCGAGTACACATCTCTTGCCCTTGATGCCGCCGGCAATGCCCACATCAGCTATAATTTTTTCAACGAGGACCTGAAGTACGCGGCCTTTGACCGCTCTGGCTGGGACATCCACACGGTCGATTCCGAAGGGCTTGTGGGCTCGGACACATCTCTTGCCCTTGATGGCGGCGGCAATCCCCACATTAGCTACTATGATTGGGGCAACGATGACCTGAAGTACGCGGCCTTTGACGGCTCAGCCTGGGACATCCAGACGGTCGATTCCGAAGGGGATGTGGGCGTGTTCACATCCCTTGGGCTTGATGCCGGCGGCAATCCCCACATCAGCTACTGGGATTTGGGCAACAAAGACCTGAAGTACGCGGCCTTCGACGGCTCGGCCTGGGACATCCTGACGGTCGATTCCGAAGGGAATGTGGGCTGGTGGACATCTATTGCCCTTGATGCTGGCGGTAATCCCCACATTAGCTACCTTGATTGGGGCAACGATGACCTGAAGTACGCGTCATTTGACGGTTCGGCCTGGGACATCCAGACGGTCGATTCCGAAGGGTGTGTGGGCTGGTGGACATCTATTGCCCTTGACGCGGGCGGGAACCCCCACATTAGCTACTTTGGTGGGAGCAGCGGAGACCTGAAGTACGCGTTTATCCCCGAGCCGGCGAGCATTTGCCTGCTCGGCTTAGGCGGGCTGGTGCTGCTGCGAAAACGCAGGGGCAATTACCCCTCCCTAACGGTCGGGGCCCTGTCGGATTGATGCTCGATGCCTGTGGGGTGTCTTACGGGGCAAGAAAGACGTCCTTAGCAGCCGGCTGTCGCGTGATAGCGGCCAGAGCGCCTTTGGCGTAGCCTACGGATTCGGCCAGACCCGCGAGGGGGTCATCGGCGTCTTTTTCGTATTCAAACGAGACGATTCCGCTGTACTTGATCTTCAGCAGGGTCCTCAGGAACTTGGGGATGTCAATGATGCCGCGGCCTATTTCCACGCCGTGACCGCCGGCGGTGGCTGAGGAAACATCCTTGATATGTATATCCAGCAGGCGGTCCGCATAATTCTCGGCTGAGACTGAAGGGTCAACTCCCGCTCGCTGGGTGTGTCCGATGTCGTTGCAGATTCCGATCCGCTTGTCGAGATTCTTTATTCTTTCGTAGGCAGCGGCCGGTGTGGGATATAGCTTATCTGTCGGTCCGTGATTATGAATCGCAACTTTAATGTCGTATTGCCGGACCTTCTTCTCGACGAGCGGCAGTAAATCGGGCGCCGGCACGGCGACGATGACCTTCATCCCTGCGGCCTTGGCGTACTCGAAGGCCCTGTGCACGTCGGGCTCTTTTTTCATGGAGATGACCCCGCCGCCGTAGAGGGTCAGTCCGGCGTCCTTGACCTTCTTGACGACATCGCTAATTTGCTCCGTCGCGCTGTCCAGAGGTAGATGGAAGCTCTTGAAACATATATATTTCAATCCGACGCGTTTTGTCATAGTTAGGGTCTCGTCGAGTTTGAATTTGCGCAACGTATAGGACGCCAGGCCGAGCTCAAAGCGTCTTTTTGCTGTTCGCGGGGTGTAGATGGTCCGAAGCTGTGCTGCTGCGGTTGCGCCGGCCAGTGAAGCGGCTGAGCCTGCGCCGGCTAATCGAAGGAAGTGTCTTCTGGTTTGTTTTCTTGTGGTCATTTGCCTTTTCTCCTGAAAATACCAACAGGTTGCTGTCCGTTCCCGGACTAAGGATAAAACAAAGCCCCGCCGGAGACAAGGAAATTCGCATTGCGGACATTTATGGTATGTGGTATGATTGGGCGGCACCGATGAGCGGCCAAACACGAGACCCGAAGTGCTACGCCGGGAAAGGCAGGTGGAAATCCTGAAAAAGCAAAGAACCAGAACGCCACTTTCACTAAGTCGGCGGCATTTTTTGAGGAATTCGGCTGTGGCCGGGGCAAGTGCTCTCTTGTTAGGGCCGACGATAGTGCCGAATAGCGTATTCGGCGCCGGCGCCCCCGGTAATCGCGTTACGGTCGGGATGATCGGGATGGGTCGGCAGGCGTATCACTCGAATCTAAAAACTTTTCTGAATTTTTCCGATGTGCAGGTGGTTGCGGTTTGCGACGTGGACGGATGGAGGCTCGACAACGCCCGCAAGGCGGTTGAGAAGCACTACGGCAGCGGTCGCTCTTCGGGTACGTTCAAGGGGTGTTCGGCTCACAGGGACTTTCGCGAGGTCCTGGAGCGGGGTGACATAGATGCGGTTATGATTTCCACGCCGGACCACTGGCACGTTCCGATGGCCACCGCCGCGGCGAGGGCGGGCAAGGATATATGCTGCGAGAAGCCGCTGACTTTGAATATTGCGGAGGGCAGGGTGCTAAGTGATACGGTTAGGCGATACGGCCGGGTCTTCCGCACCGACAGCGAGTTTCGCTCGCACGAGTGTTTCCGGCGGACGTGCGAGCTGGTGCTCAACGGCAGGATAGGCAAGGTGCATACGATTCGCACGGGCGTCCCGGCGGGCGACGTGGCGGGCACGCCGCAACCGGAGATGACGGTGCCGGAGGAGCTGGATTATGATTTGTGGTTAGGACCGGCGCCGCTGGCGCCATATACGTTGAAACGCGTGCATCCGCGGCAGAGCTACGCTCGACCCGGATGGATGCGGGTCCTTGATTACTGCGAGGGGATGGTGACGAACTGGGGCGCGCACCTCAACGACATTGCGCAGTGGGGCAACGGGACCGAGCGGACCGGGCCTGTGGAGGTCGAGGCCGGCGGCAAATTCCCTTCGGATGGGTTGTGGAATGTTTTGTTGAGCTTTGAGGTTCGCTATAAGTTCGCGAACGGTGTGCGGATGTTCTACGCGATAAGCAGGCCATACGTGCGATTCGAGGGGACAGCCGGATGGATCGAGGCGGACTACGGAAAGCAAAGCATAAAGGCCGAGCCGCAGTCGATCTTGAAATCGAAGATTGCGCCGGACGAGATTCATCTGCCGTTGAAACACGAAAAGAGGGACTTTATCGATGCCGTCAAGACGCGCGGGCAGACGCTCGAGGATGCCGAGGTGGGCCATCGCACGACGTCGCTTTGTCAATTAGGACATATTGCAATCCAGGTGGGCCGCAAGCTAAAATGGGACCCGGATGCCGAGCGTTTTACGAACGACCAGACCGCCAATCGCCTGCTGCACAGGCCGATGCGCAGTCCGTGGATGTTATGAATTGATTATTCGTTATTCAAGGATCAGGTGCTTAATATGAAAAGTCGAGAAATCAAGAAGGCAAGTGCGCTAAACCGCAGGGAGTTTCTAAAAAGTTCGGCCGCGACGGGTGCGGTGTTGCTGGGGCCGATGATCGTTCCGGTGTCGGTGTTCGGGGCTGATGCGCCAAGCGAGCGCATCAACGTGGGCGCTATCGGCGTGGGGCGGATGGGCAACGGCGACTTAGGCGAAGCATTAGGGGCTAAGCAGGTGCAGGTAGTTGCCGTATGCGAGGTCGATTCCAATCGAGCCGAGGCTGCCAGGCAGAGGGTGGAGAAACATTACGCCAATCGAAGTCCGGGCGGCAGCTACAAGGGGTGTGCGGCATACGGCGACTTTCGCGAGCTGATCGCGCGCGAGGACATCGACGCGGTGCAGATTGCGACACCGGACCACTGGCACGTGCTGCCGGGGGTCGCCGCGGCGCAGGCGGGCAAGGACATCTTCCTGCAAAAGCCGTTTAGCCTGACCATCGAGGAGGGGCGGGTTTTGAGTGACACCGTTCGGCGATACGGGCGAGTGTTCCAGGTGGGCAGCCAGCAGCGTTCGGATTCGCGCTTTCGCCAGGCGTGCGAGCTGGTCCGCAACGGTCGGATAGGCGAGCTAAAGGCGGTGAAGGTGGGATTCGGGACCGACCCGGGGACCGAGCCGCAGGCGACAATGCCGGTGCCGGCGGGGCTGGACTACGATTTCTGGCTTGGGCCTGCACCGTGGGCGCCATATACGGAAAAGCGGGTGCATCCGGCGAGTGGCTACGGCCGGCCCGGCTGGCTGCGGATCGCCGACTATGGGGCCGGTATGATAACCGGCTGGGGCAGCCACCA
>JAGMDR010000136.1 GCA_023128595.1 Planctomycetota bacterium
GCCGTGCTGTCGCCCGTTCGTCCGGCCGGGACGCTGCGAACGCTGTTCCGACCGACCGGGGGGCGGTTTGTCGGTGAAATAGACCTGGACTTTGACGGCGAGAAACTGCTTTTTTCGATGCCCAAAGGCAAAACCTGGCAAATCTTCGAGATCAGGGCCGACGGCACCGGACTGCGGCAAGTATCACGCGGTGCAGATCCCGATGTGGACAACTTCGACGGGTGTTATCTACCTGATGGGCGGATTGTGTTTGCCTCGACGGCGTCATACCATGCGGTCCCCTGCTGGCACGGCAAGGAGAGGGCGTGCAGTCTATACCTGATGGACGGCGACGGCCAGAACATGCGGCAGTTGTGCTTCGACCAGGACCTCGACCTTCACCCATCCGTACTGCCATCGGGGCAGGTGATTTTCAGCCGGTGGGACTATGTCGGCACGATGCACATATATCTGCGTCCCTTGATGGTGATGAATCCGGATGGGACGGGTCAGCGGGCGGTCTATGGAAGCAATTCCTATTGGCCCAACGCGCTTTATTTTCCCCGAGGGATTCCCGGAGCACCGAATAAGGTCATAGCCATTATAGCGGGCTACCACGGTGTGCCGAGGATGGGCGAGCTGGGACTTCTGGACTTAAGCAAAGGGTGGTACGAAGCCGAGGGGGTTGTGCAGCGGATTCCAGGGCGGGGCAAGCCCGTCAAGACCATCATCCGGGACAAGCTGGTCGATAACTCCTGGCCGAAGTTCCTGCACCCGTATCCGCTGAGCGACCCCTCGACAGGGCTCGGGGCAGGCAAGTATTTCCTCGTCTCCTGCCGGCTCTCGGCCAAGTCCGCCTGGGGCATCTATTTAGTGGACGTGTTCGACAATATTCTGCCGATTTACGTTCGGGGGCAGTTTGAATTTTTCGAGCCGATACCGCTTCGCAAGTCGCCCCGGCCGTTCGGCATCCCCGACAGGGTGGATTTGAAGCGTGACGATGCGGTTGTTTATATGCACGATGTCTACGCGGGGCCTGGGCTGGCGGATGTTCCGCGGGGGACGGTGAAGAGGCTGCGGATTGTGGCCTATCATTTCGGCTATCCGGGGCTGGCCGGGCCGGACAAGATCGGCTGCGGAGGGCCGTGGGAAACGATGCGGATTATCGGCACCGTGGGCGTGCACGAGGACGGCTCGGCGATGTTTCGCGCCCCGGCCAATACGCCGCTGTGCGTCCAGCCGTTGGATGAGCGGGGCAAGGCGGTGCAATTGATGCGGAGCTGGTTCACGGCGATGCCGGGCGAGAAGCTCTCGTGTGTCGGCTGTCACGAGAGGCCAAACGAAATCCCGCCGGCGCGTTACGCGGTGGCGGCGAACCGACCGCCGGATGAGATCGAGCCCTGGTACGGTCCGCCGAGGGGATTTGATTTCGAGAGAGAGGTCCAGCCCGTGCTCGATGAGTACTGTGTAGGTTGCCACAATCCCGAGTCGGAGCGACGGTCGGCTGGGCGACAGATTACGGATTTGCGGTCGGAACGGTACGTGCAAAATTATCGCGGGCGTGAGCTTACGAGATTAGGGGCAGCTCGGTTGCACCCTGCGACACGCAAGGAGCTGGGGGGCACAGCGGTTCGTTATACGCCGGCCTATGAGGCCCTGCTGCCGTATATTCGCAGGGTCAATATCGAGGACCACGTTGGGCTGCTGGTTCCCGGCGAATACCACGCCGATACGAGCGAGCTGATCCAGATGCTCGAAAAGGGCCATTACAACGTGCGGCTGGACACCGAGGCGTGGGAGCGGCTGATTACGTGGATTGATCTGAACGGTCCGTGCCACGGCACGTGGGGCGAGGTGTGCGCGGTTCCCGACGGCGGCGCTGGGCGGCGGCGCGAGCTGCACGGGCAGTACGGCGGTCCGAAGGACGACCCGGAAGAGGCTGTGAAGGTTCCCCGCCGGCGTATCGAGCCGATTATGCCGGAGCCGACACCGAAAGCAAGTGCCCAAATCGCCAAGCTCGCCGGTTGGCCCTTCGACGGCGAAGAGGCGAGGCGGCGTCAGAAGGCCGCCGGGGCGTTCGAGAGGTTGATTGATCTGGGCGGGGGGGTGACGATGAAATTAGTGCGGATTCCGGCCGGCGAGTTTATTATGGGCGATCCGAAGGGTGAAGCGGATGAGCATCCCACCGCGCGGGTATCGATCGGTCGAGACTTCTGGGTGGGGGCCTGTGAGGTTACTAACGAGCAATATCGCCGGTTCGATCCCGACCACGACTCGGGATATTTTACGAAGCGGTTCCAGGGTCCGGATGGTCCCGGTTTGTCGCTTGGCGTCGCCAGGCAGCCGGTGGTTCGTGTATCGTGGAAGCAGGCCGAGGCTTTTTGCAGGTGGCTTTCGGAAAAAACGGGGGAGAACTTTAGGCTGGCGAGCGAGGCGCAATGGGAGTACGCCTGCCGCGCCGGCTCGCGGGCGCCGCTTTCTTACGGTGAGGTGGGGGCGGATTTCTCGGCGTGGGCGAACGCTGCGGATGGGGCGCTGAGCGTTCGGCCCGGTCCTACGGGTGGTCTGCAATCGAATATTACGGCGCACTTCGGCAAGGGGATTCTCGAGTCGGCCGTCTATGGGGGCAATATTCTTTGCGATACGCGTTTTGACGACGGGGCCGTAGCGACGGCAGAGGTTGGCAGCTACAGGGCAAACGGCTGGGGGTTGTATGATATGCACGGCAACGCCTGCGAGTGGACGCGAACGACGTACAAACCATATCCATACAAGGCCGATGATGGGCGCGACAGCCGGCTCCGGGTGGGCAAAAAGGTGGTCCGGGGCGGCTCCTGGTGTGATCGGCCCGGAAGATGCCGTTCCGCCTTTCGATTGAGCTACCCGGTCTGGCAGCGAGTCCATAACGTCGGATTCCGCGTGATTTGTGAAAAGAAATGAACGAGCTGATTAGGATGGTAAGGAAATGGTCAAAAAGATTTTTCTTGTAGCTGCTTTAACTGTCTTGATGTTTGCATTTTTTGGCTGCCAGACTGTGAAGGGTTTGGGGCGTGACATTACCTCGGCCGGGGAGGCGGGCGAGGAGCTTCTGGAAAAACCATAAAACAACGGGGTCGGTGCCTATTTGCGGTTCGCCCTTACTCTGCTTTGATGAGGAACAGGGCGTCCTTTGGCCCGATCACGAGGGTATTCGGTACGGGCTTGCCGTTGTTGGTGAGGGTATCCTGCTTCGCTGTGGCGCCGAAGCGGCGGAATCTCTTGCCCGGGAACAATTTGTCCAGTTCAAAAGTGTACGGTCTTGGCGAGGGGTTGGCCAATACGAGACCATGTTCGAATTCGCGGTACATTGCATCCGGGTGTGCGTGAACAGAAAGGGCGGAAATCCAGAGGGGGTCGGTGCCTTCGATAGTGAATTCGAGGTCCACCTTCTGAGACCGGACTTGTGAGAAGTAAAATCCGGATGAGAAATCCCTCTGATTGCACCACGTCATAAACCGTACAGGTCTGCCGGCGATACCTGCATACATCAGTCTTGCCGTTTCTTTGGGATAATGCCTTAGCGGCGCCGCGTGCGCCGTCAGTGCAACAAACAGGTCCGGACCGTCGCATGGAACATCCCGGAGATGAAACTTGATTTGGGATGCTTTCGGGTCTTGGCTCCAGACCTTCAGGGCACCGCGTTCACGGGCAAAATGCACGCCCGCCCCGCTTAATCTCTTTACAATATCCGCACCGATATTTTTTCCTGCGCCCCTGAGCGTATCCGGCTGCTTCATCGCCAAGCGAACAGCCGGGCCGAGCGGCTTGCCCAGCCAACCGAGCTGGTTAGCGATCCCACCTCGAAATTCATCCCAGATCCCCAACGACCCGCTTGCATCACCAGGCGGGGCAAAGGAATAACAGATCGCCGAATCCGTGAACACGCCGGCGGCAAATACGAGTCTGTGAGTACTAAACGGCACATCCGCACGCTTTACGACGCCGGGCTGGCCGGTCGGGACATTAAACTTATGGTTGATATAATTGAAGACAGGCGCTCGGCCGTTCTGGCCCCAGAAGAAATGGCGATTGAGACCGCCGGACCAGTCAACAATCTGGTGGTCCCTCAGCGCGGGCCAGCCTTCGCTCTCGATGCCGTTGAGAAGACCGAATGCACGCTGATTATTGAGGGAATGGCCGTCGGCCAGGATGATAATATCCTCTCCGAGCCTCTGCCTGAGCTTGCGACAGAACTCAACAACACCGATTCCGTATGTGTTAATCCCATCAAAGTAACCACCATCAATTTGGCCGTCCGCGTCGCAATCCGGCCCGCGTCTGCCTCTGCCACCGTGACATCTGTTATGCAGCACATCGAATTCCAGACCGTCGAACGCCGACAGCGCGCCGCCCGAACCAAAAAGCTCCGCCAGATGATCCACGTGAACATCGGCGCACATCCGCCCCTTCTTATCGCGCGGGCATTTGGTCGAATAATTGTAGTACCACAGCAGATGGGATTTCCTTCCCCAGGGTCCCTCGGTCACGTGTGCGGCGGCATAGGCACGCCCGGCCTCGAAGGCACGGGGCGTTGTGCCGTAGCAGCCGCGGCGCACGCGAATCGTCTTTTTCGCAAGATCGATAGAAACAAGCTGCACCTGTTCGCTGACGTGCCAATTCGGCCGACCCTTTTCGTCAAGCACACACAGCCCGATGTCCTCGTTGCTCGTGCGATATCGGCCCATATTGACACGGAAGAGGGTCGCGTCGCTGACGCGGATTTCGGTTTCGCCCTGCTCGGCGGGTACATCGGAGCCGATTGTGGCCCCGTTGTGATAGACCCAATGCCCGGCGAAGAACCTCTCCGTCTCAAAACGCGGGTCGCGCGCGTTGCCGTTATAATGCAGAAGAACAAGCTGATCGGGATGGCGCTTCTTAAAACGCGTGAAAAAATCGATATTGCGTATTGAGCGGCCGGGCACCTCTTCTTCGAGGACCTTGCCTTCGATACCCATCAGCCGCTCAAAAGTCTTCTCCCACCGCTCGTAAGTCATCCCTTGACCGGCAGCAGCCCCCTCGCACTGCCGAAAAAAGAAGACGCGAGGATATTCATTCCTGCGGATACGCAGTGACTCAAGAGAAGCGGCGCTGCTGAGGACGGGAAAACACATTGCCAGTGCGACGGCTAAACAAGTCATCCAATGTCTAATGATTCGAATCATTGCCTGCACCTAAGAATCCTTACATCCAACTTGTTGACTTCGCTCGTGATTCACTTAGCACGAGTATGACGTCTTGACCGTGAATTCAAGAACATTTTATCCCGGCCGTACCGGCGAATACCTGTTGACGAGTGCCATAATTCCTGCCATCAGGCTCTCCACTGACGCTGTCTCTTCAATTCGCCCGACAATATGTCTTTGGCAATGATAACGTTTTCTCTGATCTGGAAGTCAAACATCCCCACACAGACGAAATCGGCCCCATTCTCAAAAGCATACTTGAAGCCTTCCCTCGGATGGATGGCACCGGCCGCCAAGACCTTGAAGGCAATCCAGGGCTGCTCCACCTTTTTCATGAATTCGATGGTCTTCTCCGGGGTAACGGACCAGATATTGTCGTGATCATAGGGACTGCCGCTATCGACATTAAACTCCACCCTGTCTTCTTTTGGCGAAGCGGACCAATAGCTCCCGTGGTGTAGAGTTTTCATATAAAAATCAACATCTATCTGTGCTTTTTCCACCGCAATAGGCACTTCGACCGAATGCCCGCCAATCCCGGCAATTAATCCGTTTTCTTTTATGAATTCAACGGCTTTGGCAAGTAGGTCAACACGGTCGTTTTTGACAAAACTATCTCCGACGCCACCCTGCACGTAAGCTCCAACTGCTCCGTCATCAATAGCCTTCTTTATGTTGCTTGTTAAGTCATTTGATTGTGGATGGACTTGTGCAATCCATTGCATCCGGCCACCTCTTTGGCTCCGGTACTTAGTGAGGTATCCCGACGACGCTGTTATGATGGTGTTTACCCCATTTTCCTCACATATCTGGAGGGTCTCCATTATTTTCTCTTGTGAGCTGTAGGCCCTGAATAGGCCGCGGAGATACGTCAAATCTCTGCTATGGGACCAGCCGCTGAACTGATTGCCCCCGATAATCAACCTGCTAATTTTAACGTTGCCAATCTTGCCCGTTGGCAAACCTTCTGCGGAGCTCCCCTGGGCCGGTGCAGTTGTTCTTCCGGCTGCCGCTGCAACGGCTGCTGAGGTGATCAGAGACTTTTTGAAGAGCTGCCGGCGATTTAGATTCTTTGACATTCTCGTGACCCTTTTATTATGCCTCTGTGTGTCATCTCATTTTTTCTCATTTTCAGCGTGTGCCCACGAAGGTGTTCCACTTCCCTTCGATCAAACCGGCCGACAGCCTTGAGAAAACTGCTATATCTTAACAGTTTCTTTGCTGAGATTCTTCCGAAAAAGTAAGCTTGGCTGGATTATATGCCGCACACCTGGAGATTATCCCATCCGCGCGAGAAAGGTCAAAAACGGTGGTGGTTTTAGGATAGACTTGGTAATATAATGTATCGAAAGGTCTATGCGTGTTGCCAGGCCGCGCATTTGCGAGATCTCAAGTGAATAATTACAACAAGCTTATCCTGAAGACCCTGCTGAAATACAACATGGAGAATGTTGTGGATCTGCAGGCACTGCGGATAAAGCTCGGCGTTAGGTAAAACGAAGGAGCTTCGCCATGGGAAAAGTGTCCGCTGTTCTAACGAGATTGGCTATTCTGGTAATTGTAGTAGGCGTTGGTGGTATCTTTTGCGCCGGTGCCCAAGGACAAGCAAAGCAGGAAGAAGATGGGTTGCGTATCGGTACAGCTAAGATTGACATAACGCCGCAAAAGCCGGTTAAGATGGCCGGCTATGGTAGCCGAAAAGGATTGTCGCAGGCCGTCCACGACCCGTTGTCTGCAAGGGTGGTTGCGTTTGGAACTAATGGCGAGCAGCTTCTACTTGTTTCGACTGACCTGATAGGCTTTTATGACGGTACGGCTGAGTTCCTACGCAAGGCAATCCTAAATGAGTTCGACCTCAAGCCGGGCGAGCTTTTCCTTTGTGCCACGCATACTCACAGTGGGCCGAGCTTAACGGTGGATGGAGAAAAGGGGCATCCCAATAATCTGGAATATACGAAGAATCTAAAGGCGAAGTTGATAGAGGCCATCCGCAAGGCGCGGGGCGATATGAAGCCGGCTTGTATCGGAGCAGGGGTCGGCTACTGCCCCATCGGCGCAAACCGGAGAGAGCTGCAATTCGACAGCCGGGGCAACAGCACTATTAAACTGGGGCGCAACCCTTACGGGCCGACCGATAAGGAGGTTCTCGTAATGAGAATAGCCGAGCCGAATGGCGCCGCAGTCGCGGTGCTGTTCGACTATGCGACGCACGCAACCAGCCTGGGACCCAGGAACTACGTTATCAGCGGCGATGTCCTCGGATTGGCTGAGCAATTCGTTGAGAAGATAGTTGGCGGTGGGACAATAGCTGCCGCATTTGCCGGCGCGTCGGGCGATATCGACCCGTGGTACAGGGTATTGCCTGCGTTCAATAATGAGCCCGGCTGGATTCCGGAGCCGGTACTGTTAGGGACGATGTTGGGTGAAGAAGTTGTGCACGTTTTCCGCGGCGTCAAGAAAGTCTCGGGCGACGGTGACGTCAAGGCTGCTTTTGCAACTCTGGAACTGCCCGGCAAGCCGAGGAACGAAACCGCCATTGAGAAAGACCATCCGCCCACGCCGCTGAACATAACCGCCGGACGCATCGGTGAAATTGCATTTGTGGGTATTGGCTGTGAAGTGCTCACGGAGGTCGGCATGGCAATCAAGGCGGCGTCACCTTGTAAGCATACGTTTGTGATTACGCATTGTAACGGCGCAGCAGGGTATCTGCCGCCGAAGCATCTTTATATTGACCGAGGGTACGAAATCAAAAGCAGCCCCTTTGCACCGGCGGCGGCAGATATTGTTGTCAAACAGGCCTCAAAGATGCTGCACGGGCTATGAAGTGGGTCGGGCACAGGACACGCGTATGCCGCCAAACATCGGCATCTACGACCGCTGTCGCGGCCAGATGGCAGAGAATGCGGAATACACACGCCGCTTCAGTCCATTGAGCAGCTCGCCTTGGCCAAGTGTTATGTATGGAAATCTCGATTAAGGAACTTTTTATGATGAGCCGTCGCCTGTTACCGATTGCCGCCCTGTTGGTTCTTTTTGCGTTAGGTCCGCGACTCGGCGCGGCCGAATGGTCCCGATTTCGGGGTCCGAGCGGCGCCGGCATCAGCGATGCCGCCACTGTGCCGGTTAAATGGACCGAGAAGGACTACAACTGGAAGGTCAAACTGCCCGGAGTCGGGCATTCCTCGGTGGTGCTGTGGGGCAACAGGATATTCCTGACCTGCACCGACACCAAGACCGCCAGGCGGATGATTCTATGCGTGGACACCGCAGACGGCGACATCGTCTGGCAGCGAGACTATCCGTCCGGGATTTATAGGCACCACCGCGATAACAGCTTTGCCTCTTCGACCCCGGCCGCTGATGCCGAGGGGGTCTATGTCACGTGGACGACCCCCGCTGAAGTTACGCTGCTTGCCCTGGACCACAGCGGTCACGACAAATGGCGCCGCAATCTGGGTCGGTTCAAAAGCATGCACGGCAGCGGCACATCACCAATCGTTTTCGATGATCTCGTTGTGCTCGCCAACGACCAGCAGGGCAAGGCTTTTCTGATCGCCGTGGATCGCAAGACCGGCCGGACACGCTGGCAGCTCGAACGTCGCAGCGGCTTGACCCCGGCCTCGACCCCTTGCATTTGCCGCCCGGAAGGCGGTGCGCCTGAGCTGATCTTCACCAGCACGGCCCATGGGATCACCAGCGTTGATCCGAGCTCAGGCGTGACCAGCTGGGAGGTGGGAGACGTTTTCCTTGACCGTTGCGTCGGCTCACCGGTGTTCGCGCACGGTCTGATCATCGCCTCTTATGGCTTTGGAAACCGAGGGACTCGACTTGTTGCGGTGCGGCCAGGCTCAAAAGACAAAAATATCGAGCCGAAACTGGTGTATGACATCACCAAATCGGTTCCCCTGGTGCCCACACTCCTGGTCAAGAACGACCTGCTGTTTCTTTGGGCCGATGACGGAAACGTAACGTGCGTCCGGGCGGCAACCGGCGAACAGATCTGGCGGCAGCGCGTTGACGGCAATTTCTACGGATCGCCCGTGTGTGTCAACGACCGACTATATTGCATCTCCAAGAAAGGCGATGTTGTTGTCCTGGCCGCTTCGGATGAATTCCAGCTTTTGGCCCGCGTTCCTCTGGGCGAACTGACCTACACTACGCCGGCGGTCGGTAACGGCGTTATGTACATAAGGACCTACCGGCATCTAATATCGGTCGGCGGAAAGAAATAGCAGTTCGAACAATTTCATAGCACTCCGGCCTCGTCGATTCTACCCAGTCTCTGGGCGGCATCAGCGGTGCATGACAATCCGCCCAAGTTCCGGAATTCATAACCAGCGATGTGGTGCTTGCGCACCGTCACGGACATAGAATTCATCGTAGCTCGGGAAAAATCTTGAATTCAGAGCTAAGAATCTTGCCAAAACGCAAGAAAATGTTGATGATGTGTGTTATCAGTGTGTAAATGGCAGAAGCATTTCGGCTGCTGCGGTGTTGGCGGGCCGGGGCGATCTGCCATAGACGAGCAAAGCGGTGCTATCGACCGGGAAAGGAGGTTTTCGATGCACAGGAATAATCTAACCGTTGGGCTGATTATGTTGATGGTTACAGGCGTTACTTATGTTCATAGTCATGCACGGGCTTCGCAAGCAAAGCAGGGGGAGAGCTGGCAGGCCAGGCGCGAAGTAGCCGACTCTGCCGCCCGGCGTGGGACGCAGTTTATCTACCACGAGGAAAAGGTGCCGGCTTATACTCTGCCCGACCCCCTCGTTATGGCTGACGGGACGAAGGTCGCCGATGCCGAGATGTGGCGTGCGAAACGCAGGCCTGAGATTCTTGAGCTTTTCCGTAAATACGTTTACGGAAGGGCGCCGGTCGGCCGGCCGAAGGGAATGACTTTCAAGGTTTTTGACCTGGATCAAAAGGCCCTGAGCGGCTTGGCTACTCGTAAACAGGTAACGGTAAACTTTACCGGCAAAGAAGATGGGCCGAGTATGGATATCCTCGTCTATCTGCCCAGCGCTGCCAGAAAGCCCGTGCCGACTTTCGTTATCTTGAATTTCGGCGGGAACCATACGATTCATCCTGATCCTGCCATCAAGCTGTCAACACGTTGGATGCGCAGCGGTCGCAAGGCGACGGAGCAGTCGCGCCGAAGTAGTTATTCGCGGTTTTCGGTTGAGAAGATTCTTTCTCGCGGCTACGCTCTGGCCACAATCTACTATGGGGACATTGACCCTGACTACCACGACGGTTTCAAGAACGGCGTCCATCCGGTTTTTGATAAGCTTATCGACGGCAAACGTGCGCCGGATGCGTGGGGTTCTATCTGCGCGTGGGCGTGGGGCCTTGGCCGGGCAATGGACTACTTCGAGAGCGATGAGGACATAGATGAAAGCCGAGTTGCCGTCCTGGGCCACTCACGTCTTGGCAAGACGTCGCTCTGGGCCGGAGCGCGTGATGAGCGGTTTGCATTGGTGATTTCGAACGACTCCGGCTGCGGAGGGGCGGCATTATCTCGGAGGCGCTTCGGCGAGACCGTCAAGCGGATTAACACGAGTTTTCCTCATTGGTTCTGCGATAATTTCAAGAAGTACAACGGCGAAGAAGACCGGCTGCCTGTTGATCAGCATATCCTCATTGCATTGATGGCGCCTCGGCCGGTGTATGTTGCCAGTGCCGACGCGGACCTCTGGGCCGACCCGCGTGGTGAGTTTCTTTCCTGCAAGAATGCCGAGCCGGTTTATCACCTTCTGGGGCTCAACGGTCTGGAGGTGGAGAAGATGCCTGCCCTCAATAGCCCCGTCCAAAAGGGCAGGATCGGCTATCATATTCGCACCGGCGGGCACGGCCTGACCCAATACGACTGGCAGCAGTATATGGACTTTGCCGACAGGCACTTCAAGGGAGCCGAACCATCTTCACGCGATAGAAAGGATATCGTTTTTTCCTGCGACTTCGAGTCGGACAACTGGTACAAGGAATTTGGTATGCGCAGCGAGCCCGAGCGCGTCGAGGCGGTTTCATCCGACCCTGCGCGAAAGTTCGAGCCGCTGGCAGGCAGGGCGATGCGAATTAAGGTTGAGCGCGACGGGCATTACGGCACAAGCATTCTGTACCGTTTCAAAGATCAGGTCGGCGCCGAACCGCAAGAGATTTACTTCCGCTACTACCTGAGGTTCGCCGATGACTGGAATCCGGCGGGAGGGGGCAAAATGCCGGGTATCTCCGGGACCTATGGCCGGGCCGGCTGGGGCGGCCGTCCGTCGAACGGGCGTAACGGATGGTCGGCTCGCGGCCAGTTCAACAGGCAGGTCGATGGGAAAACACCTCTCGGCTATTACTGTTACCATGCGGATATGAAGGGACGCTATGGATCCGGTTGGATGTGGGAGACGGAAAAACGCGGCCACCTTCAAAACAATCGCTGGTACTGCATTGAACAGTATGCTAAGATGAACACGCCGGGCAAAAACGATGGTATTCTGCGAGGCTGGGTCGATGGGAAACCGGCCTTTGAAAAGACGGATGTTCGTATGCGCGATGTCGATACGCTCAGGATTGAGGCGGTCTGGCTCAATGTCTATTTGGGCGGAAGCTGGGTGGCCAGAAGCGACCACCATTTGTACATCGACAACGTGGTGATCGCCCATGACTACATCGGACCAATTCAATGAGCGGTGCTGCTTGCCACTCAGATAAGGGGCAAAACGATGAAGAGAATATATGCACATTGTGTTGTCGGTGCTCTTGTCTGCATTGTCACTTTGCAGACGGCGGGAGCGGATTGGCGGGTGTGGACTATTGTCTCAACCTGCCGTGTGCTCCGCGATGAGCCCGCAGGCACAGGAGCCTCCGTCAGGATTTCTGCTGCGCGAAATGAATGGGAAAGCTTTCAGATTCTGGTGCGCACCGATGCTCCTGTTAAAGGTCTCGTGGTTCGGCCCGGTGATCTCAAAGGACCCGAAGGAGCAGTCCTGCGGGCCGAGGACGCCCGGCTCTACCGACAGCATCAGTTGAAGCTGACCGCTGGGACGTATCGAAACGACCCGTTTAAGCCCGGGTGGTATCCCGATCCCCTGATTCCATTCAAACATCCGCAGTCGCGCGAGGCGCTCGGCAAGGCGAGGTTTAATGCCGTCCCATTCGATTTGCCCGCAGGGCAGACGCACGGTTTTTGGGTCGATGTGTACGTGCCGGCCGGCGCGCAACCCGGCGAATACCGTGGCACGTACCGCGTCGTGGCGGAAGGCGGCAAGGTCGTCGATGTCCCTGTCACCCTAACCGTATGGGATTTCGCTTTGCCGCGTGTCTCAACGCTCCAAACCGCTCTCGGCTCGCCGGCGGCGAGAATGAGAAGTTATTATCGCCAGCGGGCCAAAGAGGGCAAAGAGAAAGAACCGGCAGATTGGGAGGTAGCCGAGACCCAGTGTGCCGAGCTCCTGACACGCCACCGCATAAATGCCACGCCGCCGGGCCCCCTCGTGCCCGTAGCTCAACCCGATGGGTCGTACAGCATTCCGACCGAGCAGGTCCGCAGGCTGCGAGAGTTCATCGACCGTTACCATGTCAACGCCGTCGCCGTTCGCAGTCCGGTCGGCATCGTCAAAGACCCCGACAAGCAGCGCGACAAGCTCGACGCCTGGCTCAAGAGTTGGGACGATGCGGCGGCAAAGCTGAATCGGCCCTACGTAACCTTCTACATCTATCTCAAGGATGAGCCGAACGACGAAGAGGCGTACAAATTCGTACAGAGGTGGGGCCGGGCCATCCGCCGGGCCAGCTCGGTTGTCAAGGTCATGGTCGTGGAACAAAGCTGGACGGAGAAAGGCAAATCGGGCGCCAACTCAGATTGGGGCGAGCTACACGGCGCCATCGACATCTGGTGCCCGTTGTTCTGCCTGTTCAGGCCCGAAAGTGCCGTCAAACGCCAGGCCCTCGGCGAGACCATCTGGACATACACGGCGCTGTGTCAGGGCAAGAGTCCGAGCCCCTGGTGGCATATCGACTATCCGCTGCTCCACTACCGCGTCCCGGCCTGGCTCTCGTGGCGGTATCGCATTCGCGGCCTGCTCTACTGGGGCGGTATGTCCTACTGGCGGCAGACCGAAGACCCCTGGACGGACCCATGGACGTATGGCCGACCAAATCTCGTCTATAACGGTGAGGGAACCATCGTCTATCCCGGTCGTGCCGTCGGCTACGAAGGGATCGCACCGTCTCTGCGCCTCAAGGCCCTGCGCGACTCCATCGAAGACTACGAATACCTGGCCATCCTCGAACGCAAGGGTCTGGCCGCCGAAGCTCAAAAGGTGATATTGCCTCTGGCCGGCTCCTGGTTCAATTGGGAAAAAGACCCGGCTGCTTATGAGAGAGCCAGAGCCAAGCTCGCCCAGATGATCCTCACCGCCGCCAATTAGCAGACCACCCCCGCCGTCATTGCGAGGAGCGAAGCAGAGCTTGTGCCCGCGAAAGCGGGTACGGCAATCTCGTTTCGGTCATTGGAACATTTGGATTTTGATATTGTTTCGAATTTCGGATTTCGATATTCGGATTTATTCTTCTAACATCCACTCCTCTGCCACGATGCACAGGTCGAGGAAATTGACTATTCGGTCTTTGTTGATATCTCCAGCTAAGTAGGTTCTATCCAGAGCAAAGCGTTACGGAAAATGCAGGCGAAACAGAACTCAACGACATACACGAAATCCTATGCTGTGGCCCGTGATGTACGGGTTGGCGCCGACCCGGTTCGAGACCGAGCAGTCGTAGTCGCTGATGTACCAACCGCCGCCGCGGAGCACGCGAGAGCTACCACCGTAAATCGATGATGTCCATTCCCACACATTGCCTGCCATATCATTCATTCCATAACCGTATGAAGAGTAATGGTCCACCGGACTTGTATAAGGATAGCTGGATAGGTTAAGGGGGTTAGCGTAACCGCTATCGTAATAGTTTGCCTTACTCTGGTTTATTATTGTCCCGCAACCATAGGTATAGCTGCCATTATAATCCGCTACTGCCTGCCATTCCCATTCGGTCGGCAATCTGTAACCATAATAATTACAGAAAGCCGTTGCTCCGTACCAAGACACCTCCACAACCGGATGATTGGCCATGCTGTAACCATCGCGAGATTCGACGAAAAATGTGCCTCCGGAATAAGAAATCTGCGCATCACTATCATCCATGTCATAATGAATCTCCCCATTATATGGCCCGCTATTTCCATAAACTTCGCCGCTGCTGATGGTTATATCATCGGAAGCTAATGCTTCATTAAGGTATTGACAGTACTGGGCATTGGTCGTCTCGTATTTACTCATATAGCCGGTAAAGCCCTCATGGCCGGATACGCCTGGATCGTCGATATAAACCCAGACCAAGCTATTCGGGTCTTCGGGGACACCTTCTACCAACCATTCGGAAGCCATAACGGCAAGGTCTTCCCAATCGTACTCGATAGACCACTGATTGGCCATTAGAGCAAAATCTTCAAAATCGACAAAACAGTCGCCGGTAAGGTCAGCCGATGGACAGGCAGCAGGGGCTGATTGTGTGAGAAAAAGGTAGCATAGCACGACCAATGCAAGTGTTGACATCATCCCCCACGTTCTATTACTCCCCAACCTACACATTCCTACTACCTCCTACCCCCAGATTAGCCCGCACACCTGTGGTGCGGGCAATATTCAACGCCGCGGTTCATCTCGGCGTCCTCAGACGACCCGCCCTACGACAAATCAGCAGAACAACTCCTTAGGTGTTTCTATAACATACCACATTCGAGCAGCATCTCGTACTGCTCCTGACTAAACCGCCGCTCCTCTTTAGGTTTTTCCTTTTCGGAACTCTGTTGCCGCATTCACCTTACCTCCGCAGCGCTTGTCTACTTGCCAAGGTCCTTCACCTCATAAACCCAAGAGATCTCTGAATTAAGGCCTCGTTCAACATCATCAAAGTCCAGTTTTGTCTGCTTCAGCTTTACCCCAACCTTGCTTCCTATCAACAGGCCCGCTCCAAGCAGGCCCAAAATCGGATGTCCCGCAAGCGCCAATCCCCCGGCACCGATTAGATATTTCCCGTCCAAAGCCTCGTCAATAGTGCCCAGCACAGTCTTAATACCGTGCTTCTTTAAGGCCCATTCGTAATCTTCAAGCCTCTCCGAAATTTCATCCTCAAGAAATGCCTGCGATTTTCCAACCATTCCCTTATCAAGCCAATGTAAAAACCGCCTGTACTTTCGGCGCGATTCTTCCTCTTTTCGAAACTCAATCACCTGGCCCCAAGTGACCTTGTCCTCGTCGACGATCTGCAGGTTTCCTAATGCCATCACGACAGCCTCCCCATTACCCTCATGATATTCACTGTCGCGTTTCTCTTCCGACTCATATATTGGAACCATAGGCATCCTGTGTTCACCAGAAAAGGATTTTGCAATCTCTCTGCAAACGGGGTGAAGAATCCCACCACTTTTCTGTTGCACCTTCTTCACTATGCTATCGTGGTTCCGCAGGCCTCCAACCATCCTATCACGCAAATTTTTCTGGTTGAGTGACAGGAAACTCTTCATTTCCTTTACATCCATAGACGTTACCGCAAGCTCTAAGCAGACTTGGACCAAGCCTAACACTACATGACGAGCAACCGGGTCAAATCCTTCTACGATACCGGCAACTATCTCATCAATACTCTTCGCCCGTTTAAGCACACTTACCAGTTTATCCCCTAATATGTTCGGATCATTGAAAAGCCTCACCCAACTCAATTCCGCGGGAGAGCCTCCGAAGCACCTTATGGATCTCGGAACTAATTCGTCAGCCGGACTCCAAATTCGATCATAACACAGCGCAGCGGTTCTGAATTTGTCCATCGGAATTGCGGCACTCTCCCCTTCTGAGGGTAGCAGGATTTGTTCTGACATTCTCGGAGTTACACCAGCCATGTCTTTCCTCAAAAGGCAGGCCACCTCATCCACCCATCCCCACAATTCCCGTCAACGCTTGAAAACTTCCCCTGAGGGAAGTCGAATGGGTTCCGCCAAGGCCGCACTCGTCTTTACCCCGTGAGAAGCCATTTCCGTTCTCTTTCTCACCGGGCTCACCCTACACACAATACCACAAGAACAGCAAAAATCAAGAAAATTTCCTATCTCGCATCAAAACGGGTGCCCCTCACGTTTGTAGGTGGATTTTTTACCCCTTTAGCTGCAATTTTCCGTCAACAACATCTGCTACCCCTTTGTCATTCCCGCGAAAGCGGGAATCCACACCCGAATTAACTAATCCTGCCTCGGGTATCCGTGAAAACTTGTGCCTGGGGTATTCCTGGTTAATCTTTCTTCGCGCCTTCGTGTATTCGTGGCTGAATATCCCTGTGTCCTCTGTGGCCAATTTTTTTCGTGCCAGCCAGTCCTGAGCTTGTCGAATGGATTCGTGTAAATTCGCGGTTAATCTTCTCTCCGTCCTCTGTCGTCCGTCGTCCGTCTTCCGTCTTCCCTCGTCCGTCGGCTGCTTTCTCTCTCTGCTCCGGACCCTCGCCTCTATAAGCAAATTTCATCAAACTATTAGCAGAATCCCTCTTGATTTTTCACCCCCTTTTTTTGGCCCAAAAATCAAGGTAGTCAAAAAACGCCCAAAAAGCGCGCATTTACGTCAATTTCCGGCCAGTTTTCCTTCAAAACTGCTCAAAAAGCACGCAAAAGCGCTCATATTAGCTAATCACTATGTCACCACCTTAATCCCTTACACTAAAAGCACTTAACCCCATTTTTTGGCCCGATTCCTAAAAACCAGGTGTCCAATCGCACCCCCCAAAATCCCTATTTTTCGCCCAAAAATCAAGGTCGAGCAGGAAATCCCCGTAATTTTCCCGCCAAATCTCCCAGCCGACCCCATTTTTCGCTCAAAAACGCCTATCGCAGTTTCGGATTCAATCGGCAATTATCTCGTCCAGCGAGCGTTTGGGCACATGGTGTACGCCGTCGGCACCCCGCCGCCGTGCTTGTCGGAGCGTTCTTACTTGCAGTGCTAAAACCGGTTCTTCCGAATAATGGATAGG
>JAGMDR010000137.1 GCA_023128595.1 Planctomycetota bacterium
ACAACGGCGATATGAAAACCGTTGAAGCCGTGCTCTACGAGGAATTCCCGAATGTCGGCATCGATGCGGGCGGGCCTGCGGTAGAACGTATCGGGGTCACAGTACATCACGTACTGCGGGACAAAGGCCTCATTGGTTCCGAGCCTTCCCCACTTGGCACCGAAGTTGGTTATAAAGCCGGGAACGCCCGGATTGGGACGCACCTGAACCTGGGCCTTGAGGTCGTCGAGGTCGGAGTCGGTGCTTTCGGTTACGAACCGCCATTGGCCGGTGCGCGTGCCTGTGAAGCGCAGCTTCCACGTGTCAGCAGCGTCATAGAAAAGCTCTGTCCGGATTTTTTGGCCTGTGTCGATATGAGTAAAGGTTGCCTTAGCGACGAGATCGAACGGATTGCCTTTGTGACCCGGATTTTGGAACTCCCAGTCCACAGGCTCCCAGAGCTTAGCCTGTTTGGGTGGTGTAGCGAAGACAGGGCCAAAGCCAATCAGGGAAACAGAAATTAAGAATATGAGACTATCTTTCAACATTGGTCGAGCCTTTCGGTCTTTTGTCTTGGGCTCCTGCGATGACGATGGTGTATTCGCCTTTTGGTGCTTCGTCGAGGTTGGCGAGGAGTTCGGAGAGTCGGCCTCGTTTGACTGATTCGAACATCTTTGTCAGCTCTTTGGCGAGTGCTGCTCGGCGGTCGCCTAAGACTTCGAGGGCATCGGCCAAAAAGGCACGCAGTCGGTGGGGGCTTTCGTAAAAGATAAGAGTGTGGGGCGAGTTCTTGTCGATGGCGAGGAAGCTCTGTCGCCGACCGCTCTTGCGAGGGGCAAAGCCGCGAAACGTAAAGGCGTGCGTGGGCAGGCCGGAGAGGACCAGCGCTATGACAAATGCGGTCGGGCCGGGGACCATCGTGACCTGGACGCCAGCTTCGAGTGCGGCCCGGACGAGCGTAAAGCCGGGGTCGGAGATGCCGGGGGTGCCGGCGTTGGTGACAAGTGCGACAGTCCTGCCCTGCTCGAGCAGTCCGACAATCTTGCGGCAGGCACGTTGCTTGTTATGCTCGTGGAAGGAGATTTGCGGGCGTTTGATGTCGAAACGCGCCAGCAGCATGCCGGTCTTTCGCGTGTCCTCGCTGGCGACGTAGTCGGCCTGGGCGAGCGTCTGAAGCGCTCGCTGCGAGATGTCCGACAGATTCCCAATAGGCGTCGCCACTAAGTACAGCATGGACTGTTCCTGTGCGCTTCATCCTTATCATAGTTTAGTTTAGTAAAGATGATCTTATTAAAGTTTTTAGGGGAAATCTTTAATAAGTCAAGCATCTAATTCGTGGAGGATAAGTGCCGTTGTGACGATGGCGGCGGTTTCGGTTCGGAGGATGCGTGGGCCGAGGCTGACGGGTATGGCGCCGCTGTCGCGGGCGAGCCGGACCTCTTGCTCGGCGAAGCCACCTTCGGGGCCGATCAGCAAGGCGATGGTTTGCGGCTTTTTCTTGCGGCTTTGGTGCAGGGCCTCTCGGAGAGTCATCTTTTGTTCTTGTGGCGAGGCGATGAGGCAAAGATCGAATTCGGCCAGGCCCATAACGACCTGCTTGAATCGGACGGGCTGGTCCAGTTCGGGGATTCGGCCCCGGGCCGACTGCTCGGCTGCTTCGGTGATGATGCGCCGCCAGCGGGTGAGCTTGTTGGGTGTGACGGCATCGACGTCGCGGACAAGACTTCGCTGTGTGACGATGGGCACGAATCGCGCGATGCCGATTTCGGTGCACTTTTGCAGGAGGAGTTCGAACTTGTCGCGCGCGAGCAGGCTCTGATAAAGGGTAAGCCGGAGTTGAGGCTCGCCGGCGGCTGGGCGCTTTTGCTCGATTTGGCCGAGAACAGAGTCTTTGCGGACCTCGGTCAGGACCACATCGTATTCATAGCCGGTGTTGTCCAGGACGATGATGTGCCCTCCGGTAGTCATTCGCAGGACGTTGCGAATCTGATGGGCCTGCCGACGACCAAGGACCACCTGCTCGCCCTGGAAATATGATTTTGATATGAAGAATCGGTTCATAAGCAGCAGAATACTAAGGGAAAGCGTTGCTGTGTGCAAGACCGGATTTGCGATGAGGGATGCTCGATGCCGGATGTTCGAGCTTAGCATTTTCTCACAAATGGTCTGATCGGTTGTGATATTTGAGTGTACAGGCAAACGTGACTACGGCCGAGTCACCTTCGCGAGGCATATTTCGTTTCATCACCCCCCAGCCGAAGCCAGATTCGCGCAAGCTCTGGACGATTGCCGTAGGCGACTGGCTGACCGCCGGAGGTGGAATGAATCCGGCTTTGGAGGCTGGGTTGATGAAAAGATAAAGAGATGGCTCGCTGCCGAATATGCGGGGTCCGAGTTCAACTCTTATTGTTGTCGTGGCTATTTTCCTCGGCGAGGATGGCTAAGATTTTGGCGGCGGTTTGTTCGGTTAGCTGGGGGGGGTGTCCGGAGGTGTCGGGATTGACGGGTTGTGGTTTGCCGGCGGCCTGGGCCGGACTTGTTGTGAGGTTCTGCATTGAGATGATGTCGAGGCAGGCCTTGCGGGCGGTTTCTACTTTTTCGGATTGGGTGAGCTGGACGAGCTTGGCGGCGGCGATAGGCGCATATCGAGCAATAAGGGCGGCGCTCTGGCGATGAGCGGCGGCGATGCGTTTCTCTAATTGCTCGATGAAGGCATCTTCGGCCTGCCATTGGTTGTAAAGTTTCGCCCTGACTTTGTGCTTTTGCAGGATGGCTTGCTCGTCGAGCTCGCCGGCGAATAGATCGTCAATTACGTCGAGCTGTCTTTTACTGAGTTTCTCTTTCTTAGGCATTGTGTGGTATCCCCGAATAGATTTGATAATTACGGATGATTGACAATTCTCCCGAATCAGGTTTATCTTTAGGCTGAGGCACGATGAAAGGTCGGGCCTAAGGAGCTCTATTAACTTGTCAAAGAGCTTTGCTCGATGCTTGATTCATAATGCTTGTGCGACGGCGGAGGCGATACTTGGTGTCACCGCCTCGACGGAGTTGAGGTCATTTCTTGTGGGCTCGAACAAGTATGTTGCCTGGAGCCAGAGTCGGATTTCGGGGTGGTAGTTGAAGTTGAGGCAGGCGAACTCGCCGAACAGCTCGATGGCCGTATCGTCATAGGCGATTGCGGCGTCGGCCTCGTAGTCATAATAGCCGATGTGAATCATCCTGCCCTGATGCTGTATCCGTGCCCGCCACTTGCGCACATCTTTGTCCCAATACACACCCTTATAGCGTGACGTGCCGCCGGTCCCAGGCAATTGGTTGTACCGATTCTGCGCGGGCGTACAGATTCGCAGATTGCAGCGGCGGTTGTCCAGGGTGTTGTGGTTCTTGTGGTCGCAGACAAGACCGGTCGGGACGTTCAATATTACACGGTGCATCCTGATTGTCCTGCCGTTTTGCCGCCGCTGGGCGTAGAAAAGTCCACGGTTGTCCGAGACGTACCACTTGTGCTGAGCCAGCCGGTCGTAGTCCTCAGCGTCCACGATGGTGAACTTGCCCTGTGTGAGCGGGATTACCCGATGCTCGGTGGATGCTGTCATTGCGAGGCCTGAAAGGCCGTGGCAATCTCCTTCTTTCAAACGGCTGGAGATTGCTTCGCTTCGCTCGCAATGACAAAGAGGATTGTCATCCCTTTGCTTCGGCTCAGGGCAGATTGTCAGTGTGCCCGAGCATTGCGAGCTCGCGACCGCCCTTCCGGCGAGGCGAACGCATCGCCTGGGCAACGTAATTTGATTAGAAGTCCTTTTATCATCCATTTTTGTACCTCAATTCATTTTTTAGTAGTGCCATAAATACCGCCGCGGGCTTTCGGCCGGTCTTTGCCTCCTCGGCCAAATCCAGCACCCGAGCGAAAATCTCCTGCGTGAACCTGCCCTCGGCACAGCCCCTCGTCAGCCAGTTGGTGACATTGCGAAAACAGGTGCGGTCCGACTGGCTCCTCGGCCTGATGATTTGCACCAATGCCTGATTGAAGTGCAGCGCCTGAGACGCAGCAGAGCCGCTAATTGGCTCGCTGGTCTGCCTGCCTGCTCCCGCAGTGACCCCAAGCCGCTGCACGATCGGACCGATAGATTCGACCCCCTCGGCTCCGCTGGCCGGTGCAGGCCCCTTGCCTTTGGTAAGGCCTACGACCGGCCGAACCGAATTCGAAGAAGAAAGCGCGAGCCCCGACGAGCTCGTATTCGTAAGAGCTTTACTTTCCTTTTCGATTACGTTTCTTTTCGTTTCCTTGGCCATAGGGTCGCCATTAGGGTCGCCATAGCGAGCCCATCTTTTCTGAGCTCCTCTAAGTCCTGATTTTCGCTGGCCTTGCACGAATTTCTTTGCCCTTCTCAGCTCTTTTGTTACACGTTTATGTTTTATCACGCCGTTGCGTGTCTGAAACTTTTTCGAGATCCTGTCCCAGATTTCCTCGAAGTTTTCGCAGTTGCACAATCTCGCCAGAGCTTTCGGGTCGAATTCGCATTTGCCGCCGCTGCAGTATAGTTGGAAAATCAACGTACAATAGACCCCCCTCTCGGCGGCGGAGAACCCGATGAAATCCAGGTCCGTCAGGAACGCCTGGCTTTCAAGTTGTACGAACCGTATCTTCATTTTCAGATACTCTTGTTAGGAGCCTCATTTTCCCGTGTGCCCTTGGTTTGTCGTGTTGATAAAATGCCGGGCGATTGTCGTCAGGGCCGCGGTTTTCCTCGCGGCTTTGGTCTGCTTTTTGTCATTACCGCGTCCCTTGTCATTCCCGCGAAAGCGGGAATCCACTTGTCCGCAGGTTTGCCGGAACCCTGCTTTCACAGGTGTGACAGACTGGGAGGCTCTCACACCTGGCCTTTTCGCCGGGGTGACAGACTGCGGGGCTCTCACACCTGGCCTTTTCGCCGGGGTGACATCGCCGGGATGTTCAGCGAGTGACAATGCTTCTTCGACGATTTGCTGCTGCTTATCATTTAGGAAGAAGACCAGCGGAGCTGCAAAGTCAGTTGCGGCAATTTTTGCAGGCATCCTGGGCATTCTTAGATTGGTAAGACGCTTTATCCGGGCTGCTGAGTGCGGGAGAAGCTTTGAAAGCTCGCGTGCATTCATTTGGCTGTTGAGCTTTTTGAGCAGTGCGAGTTTCTTGGCGAGGACATCCGAGCCGCCGAGGCGGTTGAGCGTCGCCAGCAATATGTCGGTCTGCTCATCGTCGATGTCCCAGACGATCACATCAGCCTTCTTGTAGCCGAGCTGCTTTAGAGCCTTCCAGCGATGATGACCGTTGATAATCTGAAAGACGCCGGTTTCTTTTACCGCAGAGCACGCAGAGACCGCCGAGTTGTTCTCGATATTCTTTTCTCTGGGCTCTTTGCGATCTCGGCGGTTAATCGTTTGCGGGCAGGGCCTGACGACCAACGGCTCGTATCGGCCGGTCCGCTCGATGTTGCGAACCAGCTTCGCAAAATTGCTCTTGCTCATCCGGTTCGGGTTGTCCGGATGGCCAACGAGCTTGTCCAAAGCGATAGATTGAATGTTGTTCATCATAATTCTAAGACCTCGATGCTTGTACGTCATTGCGAGGCCTGTGAAGCAGGCCGTGGCAATCTCCAACCTATAGGCGCTTGAGATTGCTTCGCTTCGCTCCTAAGAAAATAGAGGGTTTTTACAGGCCAGGGGTGGAGATTGCCGGAGTCGCTTCGCTCCTTCGCAATGACGGAATTGGGCGTTTTTCTTCTATATGCATCCTGAGAATCAGGTGAGGTGCTCGCAATGACGGCGGAGGCTAAGATTGATTCGGTTTGTTTCGCGTCGCTCAGCATGACTGCAATTCTCTTCAATTCTAAATCTCCATCTCCAGATTCGGATTGAACCAGATGTAATAGACGGGGCGAAACGTCAGCTTGCTCAGTACGTATCGCGTTCGCTCCAGGCCGGGTAACATGTCACGGCGACGGCCGTAGCTCTGAAGAAAGGCTTTGATTTCACGCTCAATGAATCCAGCCTGGGCTTTGTCTAAGCGGGCGAGTTTCTGCCGTACGCATTGCGGGTCGATAAGCTCGCGCTGCTCAATTGCGACGGTGCTAAATGCCTCGACCATCCGAACACAACGCGCAGGGGTCTTCGCAACATACGCTGTCATGCCGGCCTTTTCAAAGAACGGATTGACCAGGCCCATCACCGCCAGTGCCTCGACGATGGGGCAGTTCATCGTTGGCATCGTTTCACGGACCAGCCGAGAGGCCAACCCGAGCCCTCTGAATCTCGGCTCAATGATGACCCTGGCGATGCAGCGGATGTTCTTGTTGATAAGCGGCAAGGCAGTGCCCCTGTCGAAGCCGGTAAAAAAACCGCCGGTGGCGACTGTGCGAAGCTCCAGCGCCGGGCCGGGCATCCTATAGACGATAACTCCGACAGGCTCACCACCTAACCGCCCTGCCAGGCGATCCGTGGCTTTCAACGCGAAGATCGCCGCGAACGGACCGAGGCTGCTGTCACGGTAGTGGTAGCAGGCGAGCTTCTTGTAATCGTCAATACCGCCAGCGACAATTTGCAGACCCCTGCTGAGAGAACAACTACGCATCATCGTTTCCTGCCTCGCTTATATGTGACCTCGGTCGGGCCCGAGTACGGCTTGGTGACCAGGACGTCCGGCGCCAAATCCAGCAGAATGTCTTTTGCACATGAAGCTAATACAAAAGTAGTGCCGGTCTTCTTTGCAAACTTGTAAACATTGTATGAAATCACCGCAGCGGTAATGCGGTCGAGGGCCGAGCAAAATTCGTCTGCGAAGATGAATTTCTTCTTCTCCGCTAATGCAATCGCCAAACGAAAACGCCACTTCTGACCGTCACTGAGATTGTTAGGCTGATTAAGGATACAGTAACAATCGCTCAGACCGGCGAAGCCGAGTATTCTAAGCCCGGTCAGCACATCACCATCAATACAGTCAATCAGGGTCTTATCGACCGGCAGATCTATCCGGCTGACGTTCACCCTTTGCGAGGCCGGGATGCACTTCTCCAGCTCTCTGAGCAGAACGCTTTTGCCTGCTCCTGACGGGCCTCTAATATATACGATGTCACCATCATTGATTTCGAGCCTGCAACTGTGGGTCTCGTATCTTTCGGTGAGTCGGTCCACTGTAAGCCCGAACATTCTGCATAGCTGCACAACCTTCTCGGTAATCTGCGCGTGCCAGGTGAAACTTTTTGAGATGCTATATGTCGCCATATTTCAAGCCTCCTGCTTCGTCTTTCGCGTAGGTTCGCATATTCGCTATTGGTTTGCCTTGAAGGACTCGTTGGATTTTCTTGAGCGTTTCGCGGGCTTGATAGAAGGTCCAGCCCCGCCTTGCGGCGACGCTCCTGATAGACAGGCCCATCAGGAAATAATCTCTTGCGACGTCCAGTTCCGTCGGGTCGAACCTCTCGCGGTGTCGCAGACAGTTGATGTATTGGCCCTTCATCAGCAGCCTGGTCATTTTGCGTATTCTCCGAGCGATATTTGCCTCGCTGACGCCGGTCAGCCGGGCTATCTGTCGAAAACTGCCGCCATTCTCCAGGTGCATTTTCATCAAGATCTTGTCGTCGCCGCCAAGCATATTCGCCTTGCTGTGCAACAAATCCACTGTCCGGCGATGCCGGATTCTACCTTCTGACCTCTCACGGGAGGCATTTTCACAACTTCCTCTCATTGTCCACCCGCCTCGGACTCGCCGGTACAGCCCTATCTCCATACAGAAGCTGCCTTTTCTCGATTTCAACTAATAGTCTGTCAGACTGAAACTGTGGGTGTCATTAGGAGTAGTGAAACGACGAAGCAATCTCCAGCTTTCGAATGGTTTGAGATTGCCGCGTCGGCCTTCGGCCTCCTCGCAATGACTGCCCCTAAAATCAGCCCTGACGGAGTATCAACCATATTTATTAGATATACACTGAACATCGCGTGCATTTTACCATAATACTTAACTTTGTCAAGGGTTTTGTTTTATATTTGACAAATTTTTTTGCAAATTCACATATTGATGAATATTACGCGGTTTTTCAGCAGTTTTGGACTTGACGTTAGGGCAGGAAACCAATAGAATCCGTGTGCTTGTGAAATAGGTGAACGCTCAAAACTCAGGAGAAAACGCGTATGAATGGGAAAAAACGCACAAAAAGTGTCGAATGGCGGAAAATGGCGGCAATTCTTGCATTCGCATTTGGAGCAGTCCTGGGCAACTGTGGCCTGTGCGACCAAGCCCAGCCAGACACCGGCAACCTCACTTGATTTTTATGGGCTTTTCAGGTAAAATATGTTTAGTGGACGATAAAATAATGAGCAAGCGTATAGTTGACATTGTTTTTGCAGCGGTACTCGTAGCCTTTAGCGGCGCGGCTCAGGCTACTGTTGTGGAGATTCGCTGTAATTTTTGGACCTATGGAGACTCAACATACACGTGGAGCTTTGATTACGATCTACAACACCTAACCATCACAGAAACTATTTCACAGCTCGACTTCTCCGGTTACATTGCCCTTTGGGGCTTGGTCGACACAGACTCGACATTTACCGTAATCAGAACTATCACAAATAACACTGGCATTACCTGGACTGGCTACGGCCTCTATTGGCGTCCTACTATAACGCCGGGCTACGCCGACATCGTCCGTGACAGCATCACGAGCACACATTTACAAGCGATAACTTTTCCAGATAGGTGGACCGTTGATTTCTCTGGTTCACCTCTGGTACTAAATGGTGAGTCCTTTACGATTAACTTTGATGCGGTTACTCGTGATACTATTCACGCCCAAGGGCAATTTTTTACTACATCTCAGCAAAATTTTATACCTGAGCCCGGGACGATATCGCTTCTTGGCTTAGGCGGTTTGTTACTGCTGAGAAAACGTAAAGCAGAACGCAACACAGCTCATATTTGTTAAATATACACTGAACATTGGGCCTATTTTACCACGCCACTTAATGTTGTCAAGGATTTTGTTTTATATTTGCCACATTTTGTTGCAAATTCACAGATTGCTGAATATTACGCGGTTTTTCTGTAATTTTGGACTTGACGTTAGGACAGGAAACCAACAGAATCCGTGTGCTTGTGAAATAGGTGAACGCTCAAAACTCAGGAGAAAACGCGTATGAATGGGAAAAGACGCACAAAAAGTGTCGAATGGCGGAAAATGGCGGCAATTCTTGCATTCGCATTTGGAGCAGTCCTGGGCAACTCTGGCCTGGCCGACCAAGCCCTGCCAGGCACCGGCAAGCTCAAGATCTTCGATGACAAGAGCAAGACCATCGTCGTAAACGGCTATTCGACGTCATTCCAGTGGCCGCGGATGCTCCAGGAGAAGCTCGACCGCATGTACGACGGAAAGCGCGTATTGACGGTCAGACCGGCTACTAAGGGAGGGATCCCCATTGCAAAGTGGATAAATGTCGAGACGGGCGAGCCTTCAAAGGCCTGGCGAGAAATCCTTCGGCCCAAGCTCGCAGATGACAAGGAGCCGGTCATTGTCCTCGCCCAGCAGTCGCTTCAATGGGCGTTCGGAGATCGCAGGGCGGGCATTCGAGATGCCAACGACAAGGAGCGTATTAAGCAGGGGGCCGACGCCCTGGAGAAATACGTCCGGCTGCTCAAAAAGGACGGGGCGGACCTCGTATTCGTGGCGATGCACATTTATAAGCACCCCATGGAGCCTCAAATCGGCAACGAGCGATTGGCGTTGGCCGAGCTGATTCGCCGCAAGATCCCAGGCGTATATGCCGGGCCGGATGTCTGGCAGCCGACAAAGGACAAATATCCCGAGGCCTTCGCGCGCGACAAGGTGCATCCCAATGAGCTCGGCGCCGAGATTATGGCGCAGAAGTGGATGGAGACGCTTGTCAAATACGACGCCCGGGCGGCCGACAAGGGCATACCTCGCCGTCCCGGCGAGACTACATCCGCGTACGCAGCGCGCATCCTCGCAGACTCAGACAAGAAGACTCCGCCGCAACGCATCCGTGCGGACTCGAACAAGAAGATTCCGGCGCGTCGGCCCGGCGAAAGTACCGCCGAGTATACCAAGCGCGTCAGTCGTTTCCTGCGAGAGCAGAACCGCCAAGCCCAGGCACCGGATGCCAAAATCCTGCGCGATATCGAGTATGTTCCCGGCGGACACGAGCGGCAAAAGCTCGACCTGTATCTGCCGCAGACGAGCAGTGAGAAACCGCTGCCTCTGCTTATCTGGATACACGGCGGGGCATGGCTCGGCGGCAATAAGAACAACTGCCCGGCCCGACGCTTCGTGCGGCAGGGCTATGCCGTCGCAAGCATCAACTATCGGCTCAGCCAGCACGCGATCTTCCCGGCACAGATCGAGGACTGCAAAGCCGCGATTCGCTTTCTACGCGCCAACGCGGGGAAGTACGGCTTCGACCCCAAGCGTTTCGGGGTATGGGGCAGTTCGGCTGGTGGGCATCTGGTGGCCCTGCTGGGTACGGCGGGCGATGTCAAAGAGTTCGACAAAGGCCGGAACCTCGATGTTTCCAGCCGAGTGCAGGCAGTATGCGACTACTTCGGCCCGACGGACTTTACCAAGATGAGCAGTTTCCGGACGAAAATGGACCACGATTCGGCCGATTCGCCGGAGTCCAAGCTCGTCGGCGGGCCCGTGCAACAGAACAAGGACAAGTGCAAACGCGCCAACCCCATCACCTACGTTACCAAGGACGACCCGCCGTTTTTGATCTGCCACGGGGATAAGGACCCGCTCGTCCCGCTCAATCAGAGCCAGATTCTGTACGAGGCGTTGAAGAAGGCCGGCGTGGCGGTCAAGTTCCACACCGTCAAGGGTGGCGGCCACGGCTTCAGGGACAAACAGGTTGACAAAATGGTTGAAGAGTTCTTTGGAAAACACCTAAAACCCGGTAAGAAAGCACGCTGAAAGACCGGGCGTGCTGCTCAACGTCAGTGAGACCGCGTCGGTGGATGGACCTTAAATCCTGGCTCGCAGATCTCGAAGTACGCCCTTTAGCTGCCGGAATACCGGTCGGACGATTCTACGGGCGTGTTATCCAGGACTCCACGGCCTGGGAGGCGTTGGTAACATCTCGGCCCATACCCGCGACGGTTTGACAGCCTAATAACGAGAGGAGCAGAACAGCCAAAACAGCAACAAGAAACACTCTTCTAATCATATTCTCACAGTCTCCTTTAGTTAGCCAATCCTCCCCGTTTAGGATTATTGTAGCTTGTCGTCTTATTTGTGCAATGCTTTTTGTGGTAATATTTGCGTTGCGAGTGCAAACCGGCAATTCTTCCGCAAAGCCAATCGAACGGATTCGTGCGACCCTTTGTTCAAACAAAACTCCTGTTCAAAATGACATGAAGAAATTGGTTTGCCAGAAAATCCGGCCGCACCTTCTGCGTTTTTTCCGTGGCTTTGGTCTTGCATTACGATGGTTTCCTGGGATGATAAGGGTGTTTAAGCAACGGTATGATATGAGGGCGAGCGCGTACTGTGGTGAAGGAAGGTTGCGGACAGGAGTGTAAGAATGAGTGGCGTAGGTGACGAATTTCAGCGGGATACGAAGTATTTTGCGGATAAGATGGGCGGGCACAGGCTCAACTGGGATGCCAAGCCGGCCTTGTACAAGGAATACGCGGATGCCGAGAAGATTGAGCTTCCGAGCTTTGAGCCGTCCCGGCTTATGGGCCTCGATGCTGCTTTGAAACAGAGAAAGAGCATTCGTGACTTCCAGGCCGGGCCGATCAGCAAAGGCCAGTTGGCTTATCTGCTTTGGGCGTCAACCGGCGTACAGCGAGTCGAGCAGGGCTATGAATTTCGCACAGCGCCGTCGGCAGGCGCGCTTTATCCGATAGAGACTTATGTGATCGCCAACGATGTAAGAAAGTTAGAGGCCGGTCTGTATCATTATTCTATCAAGGCTCATCAGCTCGAGGAATTGCGGCAGGGAGACCTTAGACGGCCAATTACGGCGGCGGCGCTGGGCCAGGGGATGTGTGCGACGGCGGCGGTTGTTTTTGTGTGGTCGGCTGTGTTTGAGCGGTGCAAATGGAAATACGGCCAGCGGGCATACAGGTATATTTATCTTGATGCCGGGCATATTGCCGAGAACCTGGCGCTGGCTGCGGTCAGTCTGAATCTCGGCAGTTGCGAGATCGGGGCATTGTACGACGACCAGGTGAACGCGGTTCTGGGGATTGACGGCGAAGAAGAGAGCGTAGTCTGTATGGCTGTAGTCGGTGTCCCGGCGTAAAACAGAAGTCAGAAAACAGAAGACAGAAGTTAGAAGACAGAAGGCAGAGGGCAGAATCAAGCATCGGACCGTCTTTCATGCTCAGTGCAACGAAGCACCCGGGCAGAGCATACAAGTGTTGTTACGCACCCGGAAACCGCCAACAGCGACATTGTAACCGTTCAGGGGGTACAAAC
>JAGMDR010000138.1 GCA_023128595.1 Planctomycetota bacterium
AAAGATTTGAATAATGACGGCAAAGTCGATGTGATTCTATCGCATTCAGAAAAAACCGGTTTCACCGTTGCATGGTATGAATCGGCTAATCCTAAGGGTGGTCCCGATGCCTGGACCAAACACGAGGTCGGCGTTGTCGATTACTGCCATACCCTTCGCGGCGATGATGTTGATCTGGACGGAGATATTGACATCGTCGCGGCCACCCTGATCAGAAAGAAGAATCCTGAGATATGTGTGTTTGTCAACGAAGGCAAGGGGCTCACCTGGCGGAAACGGCCGCTGGCTGCTGCGAGCGCCTACAAAGCCAAGACTGGAGACATCGACAACGACGGTGACATCGACATCGTCACGGCCCGAAGCTGGGACATGGGGCCTCTACAGCTTTGGCGCAATACCTTTTCCAGCACCGCTGGAGAGATCGGCGTTGGAGCATCGCCGCCGCCAGGAGCCGAGGTCCTGATCGACGGAACTCGCGAAATGCTGGACGAAAAATGGACGTATTGGGAAGGTCCGCGATTTGCCTCGTCTTTGCCTATCAAGTGGAAGATCGTCGATGATCCGGTGGATCCGGGCAAAGTCATCGCAAGCTCTGATCCCGCCGCCGCCGGGGGTAAGTATGGCGCCGCGGACATTGTTACGAAAAAGAAATATCGGGATTTCCGGCTGCACATTGAGTTTCTGGTTCCTCACAAGAAAGGCAACAGCGGGGTCTATCTGCAGAATCGTTATGAGATACAGATCCTGGACGGCGACAGCGGAAAGCACGGAATGGCTGCCGTGATTAACGAGGCGGCGGGCCCATATCACGCTTATAACGGCACGGGAAAATGGAACACTTACGACATAAAATTCCGTACCGCCCGGTTCAAGGACGGAAAGCTCACCGAAAAAGCAATGGTGACTATTTTCTTCAATGGAGTTAGGGCACACACGAACCACAAAATCCAAAAGGTCTGGGGCGGAAAGAACTCCGGCATCGACGGAGGCAATCAGGGCGGAACAGGCATCACTGATGTGCCGGGAGGACTTAAGCTACAGTGTGAGGGCCATGAAGTGCTATTTCGCAATGCCTGGATCAGAGAGCTTGACATAAGAGAGCCGAACACCGACTGGGGTCCCTGAACCGGAAAATGATGGATTGGCTGTCATTGTTGACGGCCATACACCAAATAATATGGTGGCTATCTGGCACCATGAAATTCCTGCGGATTGGAAAGGTATCCAAGGGGATGACGGACACATTGCTACTATAATAGTCGCACACGGGAGGTACGGTCATGAAGACGACAAGAGCGTTAGTCCTGGCTATGTGTATACTGTACGGATCAAGTAGTGTGGGATCTGACACAGGGTCCGGCAGTGAATCCACACGCAGAGAGGTAGCCATCTCTGTTAGGGAAACGGCCGATTTGAACGTTTTGAGACCCGTGACCGGCGGAGTTCCCATCTCTGAGGGAGCCGCGCCGAACGGAACCAACTTCACTCTATTCGACACAGACGGGATCGCGGTGCCCTGCCAGACGGAGGTTCTTGCTCGATGGAAGGACGACAGTATACGCTGGGTCTTGCTGGATTTCCAGGCAAATCCGCCAGCAAACGGTGCTGGTCAGTTCAAGCTGCGCTGGGGCGAAGACGCTGGCCAGACTAATCCTAACGTCCCAGTAAAGGTCTTTGATGGCAGTCGCCCCTCCCTACTCTCGGATCGAGTCTCCGTTCGCCCGGCGAAGGGTGGCCTCTTCCGCATTGGAGACCGCCTGCACGTGAAGCTTACTATGACTGACAGACAAGGACATCAATTCAGCGGTGTAGCCGAACGTTTTCACGTTGAGAGTAAAGGGGATATCCGTTCTACGCTCCTGGCCACAGGCGCTTTACTCACCTCAGAGGGAGCGCGAGCCTTCGGCTTCAGCGTGCGGGCATCAGTCTACGCCGGCCTGGACAAGGTCCGCCTTGAGCCGCAGCTTCTGATTGATGCAGATACTGGGCTGTTCCAGGACATCCGGGAGTTGAGCCTGGAAGTGCGTCCTGCCAGTTCCGATTGGACCGTCACCATAGGCGGCATACCGGCGTCGAAAGTGAAGCCATCCTCAGGTGTACGCCTGTTTCAGGCCGACGACCAGACTTTTCGGGTTGAAGGCACGACCAAACGCGGGTCGAAGGCTCCAGGCTGGGCTGAGATCATCGATGAGAAAGGCACCGTTGCTATTGCTGTGAAGGACTTTTGGCAACAGTGGCCCAAGAGCCTTGAAGTTGACCCCGAAGCTCTCAAAATCGGCCTGTTCCCCAAGTTTGAGGCAAACGCATTTGCTCACATGAAACCGTGGTACAAGTACCAATACTGGTTTGGAGAGGACTACTATCGCTTGAGGACAGGACAAGCACCGCGCTGGGTGATTTGGATAGACTTGTCCGGGGATGGCCAGTCGCTTGCCAAGAGTGCAAATGCACCCTTGGTGCCAAGTCCCGATCCGCGGCAAGCTGTTGCTACCGGTGTATGGGGATACATTGTACCGGCCGGCAGCCCAGGGATGGCCGAATATGACAAGTGGGCTGAGAACCTGTTTGATAATGCCTACTGCCACTCTATCGAAGCACAGCGAGACTATGGGCAGATGAACTGGGGCGATTGGTTTGGTGAGCGCAAGTGCAACTGGGGCAACCATGAATACGATACGCCGAAGCACATTCTGATCCAGTTTGCCCGCACCGGCGACCCGAAGTACTTCCACGTCGGCCACGTGGCGGCTCGTCATACTGCCGAAGTAGATGTCGTGCAATTTATCAATGCGAACCTGCGTCGCCACTTTGAGAAAGACCTGGGAGGCGGCCGAGCCTATCCCACTCGGCCGGGACTCGTCCATCAACACTGTGTTGGGCATGTTAGTGGCTTCTACCCCGTACAGGAGATTCGAAAGCTATATGCTGAGTTGGGCAACGGCAGGTATCTCTGCCTGTCACCTTACAACCTCGGTCACATCTGGACCTATGGCATGGTCTATGACTACTTCCTTACGGGCGACCCATGGATGAAGGAAACGGTGGACAAGATCGGCGAAAACCTTGTCAAACTGGTCGAGGACAGAAAGTTCAATTTTAAGACCGGTTCACATGTCGGTCGTGTCAACGGCTGGACCATGTTAGCCATCGGGGGCGCTTATGAACTTGACCTCAAGAACGACCGGTATCTCCGAGCAATGAAACTGCTGGCCGATGACGCCCTTTCGGCCCAAGACGAAGACACCGGCGGCTGGCTCTGGCGACTGCCAAGCGGACACTGTAATTGCGAAACAAAACACATCGGAGAGGCGGGTTTCATCAGTTCCGTTCGGCTCAACGGGCTCTCTTTGTATTGCCGACTTGCCGGCGATGAACGTATCCCAGAAGTCGTACGACGAGGCGTCACGCATCTGAACAACGACACTTGGCTGGAGGAGCGGAGCGACTGGCGGTACACATCCTGTCCCAGGACCGGACCTATCGGGCAGACCGGCGTTACTATCGCCGCCCTTGTCAACAGTGTCCGACTAACGGGTGATACCGAACACCTCAGGATTCTGCGAGAAGCTTGGCAGGCCAAATTCGAACGCCTTCGCGTTGCCCCGACTGCCCGCCCTGGTCTGGGAAAGAGTTATTCCACGACGATGTATGGATGCCCCGAGGCCATGAATCTCTTCGTGAACGGCCTTGAAGAAACGGCACACCGATAGCAGGCGCTGGCTCCGTGCGCGCAAAGCCCACCGTTGACCGCCCGGCTTTCTCGCTCCGTGCCTTGAAGTCGCGGAGCAAGGCTACACACAAAAAGACGCGATGGCTGCGCCTGACCAAGGCAGGACTTGCTCAACTGGATATGTTACAGCATGATACTTATTATGACCTTACACAAAAATGTCTTTGCGAGTGTCGTGCTATGGGCCTTACAGTTTCCCATTACTATCCTCCGAATCGAGCTTGAATCGTTGAGTTCCAAAGTATATCATAAGTCGTTGATTTAGAAAGGTCAGTTCGACCTTTGATCAACCTATACGAAATAGGCATACTCAGAGGTTTCCAAAGATGCACACAAATCACCGAATTACAGGCTTCATGCTGGTCTGCTTCTTAGCACCCTCTACGCTTGTTGCAGCGGCAATTGAGCCTCTTGTGCGTGTAGTCGATCTGGATGTAGGCGAAACGCGCCAGGTTACGCTCCACGACGGCACCAAAGCAACAGTAACACTTCTGGAGTTAATCGAAGAACGCGACTCGGTCCGTAACGCCGTGCGAAAGGCCCAGGTCAAAGTAAAAGCCAACGACCAAACGATATCCCTGGTCTCTTCGACGTATCATCTTCCGACGGCCATAGGCGGTGTTCAGATTGATTGCCCGGTCACAAAGGGTTATATTCAGAACAGCAGTAAAGCCAATGCCTGGGGTCTTGTTAAAGACGCTCGCCTTCGACTCTGGCCCGCCGGCTCGCCATGGATTCGCCCCGGCACATTCATCTACCCGGTAAAGCAGAAGTGGTTTGCCAGCGATACCCAGATGGCCAACGTACCCTGCTATGTCAACGCCTGTGACATACCTGGGCAAAAGAATATCTACTATCACTACGGCCTGGACTTTGGCGGTTCGGAAGGAATGGTAGAGGTCGTCGCAGCCACGGACGGATTAGTCGTTTCGGTAGGTGACTACGTACTCGATGGCCATAAGGACACGCCGGTCTCGCCGCGCTACGATGTCGTTTACATTCTCGATGATCGCGGCTGGTACTATCGCTACAGCCACCTCCAGATGATTGCCACACCAGTGATTCCGGGCAAGCACGTAAAGATGGGGCAGCGTATCGGGCTTATGGGCAAGGAAGGCGGCAGCGGCGGCTGGTC
>JAGMDR010000139.1 GCA_023128595.1 Planctomycetota bacterium
AAGACGCTTCATCCCAAGATACACGGCGCGCTGCTGGGGCTTCGTGATAAGGATGAGCATACGGCGGCGATGGAAGAGCATGGCATTGAGCCGATTGATTTGGTTTGTGTGAATCTGTATCCGTTCGAGCAGACGATTGCCGAGCCGGGCTGCACGCCGGCCGAGGCGATCGAAAACATTGATATCGGCGGGCCGAGTATGCTGCGCTCGGCTGCGAAGAATAACAAGTTCGTTACCGTGGTGACGGATCCGGGACAGTACGACAGGGTCATCGAAGAGATGGAGAAAAACGACGGCGCCGTGAGCGGGGAGCTGCGGAGCGATTGTGCCCGCGTGGCTTTTGGGAAGACGGCTACGTATGATGCGGCGATATCCAAGTATCTAAACGCCAAGGCCGGTGTGGAGTACCCGGAGAGAGTTTCAATTGCGATGGCAAAGGAGTCGTCGCTGCGGTACGGCGAGAATCCTCATCAAAGCGCGGCGTTCTATAGGCTGGCGGCCAGCGGCGAGACGTCGGTCAGCAGCGGCACTCTGTTAGAAGGGGGCATAGGTATCAGCTTTAACAACCTGCTGGATACCAACGCGGCCTTTGAGCTGGTGAAGGAATTCGACAAGCCGGCGGCGGTGGTTGTCAAGCACCTCAATCCGTGCGGATGTGCCGTTGACGATGATATTTGCGTGGCATACCGTAAGGCGTACGAAGGGGACGTGATCAGTGCGTTCGGCAGCATCGTCGCTTTGAACAGGAAGGTGGATGTCGAGCTGGCCAGGATGATTATGGAATCATACAGCCGATTCGGCAAGGCGCTGGGGGCCAGCGGGTTCTTTGCGGAGGTGATTATCGCTCCGGAATTCGACCAGGACGCGGTTGAAATCATCAGGACGCTCAAGAGCTGGGGCGACAGGGTCCGGCTGGTAGAGACCGGTCCGATAGACAGGGCCAAGATTGACGGGGCCGAGTTTGACGTTCGCTGCGTTATCGGTGGGATGCTTTTGCAGAAGCGAGATTTGGTCGGCTGGGAGCCGGATGCGTTGACCTATCCGACTAAGGCCAGACCCAGCAAAGAACAGCTTGAGGACCTGCGGATTGCCTGGTTAGCGGCCAAGCATACCAAGAGCAATACTATCGTCCTGGTCAAGAACAGAAAGGTCTTAGGTGTCGGGGCCGGGCAGATGAATCGCGTCGAGTCCGGGCTGATCGCGTTCAAACGCGCCGGTGACGAGTCAAAGGGCTGCGCGATGGCGTCGGATGCGTTTTTCCCGTTCCCGGACAACGTTGAAAACGCCGCTAAGGCGGGTGTGGCCGTAATAGTCCAGCCGGGCGGCTCGAAAAAGGACGATGAAGTCATCGCCACCGCCGACAAGCACGGTATCGCAATGGTATTTACCGGCAAGAGGCACTTCAAGCATTAAGCCGATACGATTTCGTATTGAGGGTTTGGCTGTCTATGTTGGCTGAAATGGAGATTATGAGCTATGTGGTACAGAATTCTGATTGAGCAGGACGAAGATGGGATCTTTGTTGCTGAATGCCCTTCTTTACCCGGGTGTGTATCCCAGGGCAGAAATCGAAAAGAAGCTTTGAAGAATATCCAGGATGCTATCAAGGGTTACTTAGAAAGCTTAAAGAAGCATAACGAGCCCATCCCACCATCAATCGAAGAAGAAATCGTCGAGGTAACGCTTTGAGAAAATTACCGGTTGTATCAGGAAAACAACTGTGTAAGATACTGGGCGAGATTGGCTATTTGGCCGACCATCAGACCGGCAGCCATGTTATTCTCAGGCATGAGGACTCTCCTTATCGCAGACTCACCGTGCCGCACCATAAAGAAATTGCAAAGGGCACTTTGAGAGCTATTATACGCCAGGCGGGATTAACTATAGAGGAATTCAAAGAACTGTTATAACAAACGCGGCATTGCAATGGTGTTCACCGGCAAGAGGCACTTCAAGCATTAGTCGTTGCTCAATAGCCAAACGCCAAGGAACTGGAGGTTGGTTGCGAACAGGTTCTGTTTTCGCACGGGGAAGGGAGTTTGTGAATATGGTGCATAGGCCGAATGTCTCTGCGAAACGTATTGCAGTGTCTCTGCGTATTGTTCTTATCGCGTTACTTTTTGCGAACTGTTGCTGCGGTGCGAGCAGCGTTACCGGATCCGGTAAGGACAGCGAGTTCTATACGGAGTTTAGCTATTCTGCTGCTGTAGGGTTGGGTTACCAGGAAGGGGTGACCCGGCGGGACCCAAGTGATGTGATCAAGGTCGGGGCGAGTTACTACGTGTGGTACACGAAAACGTCGAGGGGCTACAGCGGTTACGATGCTACGATTTGGTATGCAAGCTCGCCTGACGGCAGAAGGTGGACGGAAGAGGCGGAGGCGATCAAACGCGGCCCGGCGGGAAGCTGGGATGCACAGAGCGTTTTTACACCGAATATTTTGGCGGCTGAGGGACGGTATTACCTTTTTTATACAGCCATATCGAAGCCCAAAGACGACAGGTTCAGGACCGCGATTGGGGCAGCGGTGTCGGATTCACCGGATGGGCCGTGGAAAAGGTTCGAGGGCAACCCTGTACTGAGAACGAGCCGGGGGCGGTGGGTTGGAGATTCCGGCACAAAGGCCGGGCCCGGTGCTGCCTGGGACAGCCATGTGGTTGACGACGCCTGCCTGATTGTTCGGGACGGAAAGTACTGGTTGTATTACAAAGGTCGGCAAATGGGACTGAGTCCGGCGCAGACAAAGATGGGCCTGGCCATCGCAGATAGCCCAACCGGCCCGTACATCAAAAACAAAGCCAATCCCCTTATCAGGAGTGGGCACGAGGTCCTGGTCTGGCCGTACCGCCAAGGGGTGGTTGCACTGATAGGCCCGACAGGGCCGCGGGGCAATACGATTCAGTATGCCCCCGACGGACTGCATTTTTCTGTCAAATCCAGGATAAAGAATCCGCCGAAGGCGCCGGGAGCATATCGGCCGGACGCATTTGACAATAGCACAAGCGGTCAGGGCATCACGTGGGGAATCTCGATGGGCACTAAGAACAGGCGACCTTACCTCGTTCGCTTTGACTGCGCCCTCGGCGTGAAAGAGCTAACGACAATCGGAGCAGACAAAGAAAGGTAGCGGATTTGGTTGCCCTTACAGACCTGCTGCCTTTCGCAGTTTGTTGACCATATCGGTTTTCTCCCAGGTGAAGCTGGGCAGGTTTCTTCCGAAGTGTCCGCCGTAAGATGTTTGGGCGAAGATCGGGCGGGCGAGCTTGAGGCGGGCGATCATTTTCTTTGGTGTCAGCGGAAAGAGGTCTCTGATAATGCGGCTGAGTTTGTCCTCGCTGATTTTGCCGGTGCCTTCGGTATCCACCAGCACAGAGATCGGCTCAGCGACACCGATAGCGTATGACAACTGCACTTCGCAGGCGTTGGCCAGGCCGGCGGCGACGACGTTCTTGGCGATGTATCGGGCCATATAGCTTGCGGTCCTGTCAACCTTTGTGGGGTCTTTTCCGCTGAAGGCCCCGCCGCCGTGGCTGCCTCTTCCGCCGTAGGTATCGACGATAATTTTTCTCCCGGTCAGTCCGCAGTCGCCTTTGGGGCCGCCCACAACGAATCGGCCGGTTGGATTGATGTGGTATATTGTCTTCTTATCGACCAGGCGCTTGGGCAGGACGGGCAGAACAACGTGCTCGATTATCTGCTTGCGCAATTGCCGGTAGGCAACTGTCGGCGCGTGTTGCGTGGAGACCACGACCGTGTGAATACGCGCGGGTTTGCCGTTGTGGTATTCGACGGTGACCTGGCTTTTGCCATCGGGCCTCAGCCAGAGCAGTTTCCTGGTCCGGCGCATCTTTTCCAGTCGAGTGGTTAGGGCATGCGCCAGTTGAATCGGCATGGGCATAAGGGCCGACGTTTCTTTGCAGGCGAAGCCGAACATCAGGCCCTGGTCGCCGGCGCCCTGCTCCTTGTGCAGGCCGGTCCCTTCGGTTACGCCCCGCGAGATGTCGGGGCTTTGATTGTCAATTGAAACAAGTACGGCGCAGTCATCACCATCGAAACCTATTGCCGGGTCGTCGTAGCCGATTTCTTTGATTGTTTTTCTGACGACGCCTGCGATGTCAACATAGGCTTCTGTTGTGATTTCGCCGGCCACTACGACCAGGCCGGTTGTTACGAGGGTCTCGCAGGCGACCCTGCTTTTAGGGTCCTGTTCGAGCATTGCATCGAGGATTGCATCGGATACGTGGTCGGCGACTTTGTCCGGATGGCCCATCGTTACCGATTCGCTGGTGAAAAGATACTTCTCGTTGTTAGAAAGCGGATTCGTGCCGGTTGATTTTTTTGCCATTGTTACTTATCCCCACTTCAATTTTGCAAGCCTCTTGACATTTCGCGGTGGTTACGAGCCATCGTTAATTGTCCAGTTATATGCCATAAATTGGACGGTATAGTTGCCGAGCTCAAGAAAAGTCTTTGTGTCTTCGGAGACGTAATTGGTAATGAAGTTCAAGACTGCACTGGTCTCAGGCTCCTTGCCCTTGAACTTTTTGTCCGTGCCGTACTTGCTGAGGAACTCTTTGCCGTACTCGGGTTTTTGGAATAGGGCTGAGAGGTACACTTTTCCCTTTTGTTTGTCTATCTTGAACGCCAATGGGCCGGCCAAGAACTTCTTTACCTGGTCGTCCAGTTGTTTGTTTAGCTTATGTCCATAATAAGGCTCATTGCGCAAGGGCGGGCCGGACACGGTGGCACGGGTCAGGACGAAGAATATCCTGGGGTCCTGGAACTCTTTGCGGAAGAATCGCTCTTCGATTTGCTCGAGCGTGAACACCTCGTCCGTTACGAAGAATTTGTCCTTTGTCCATATCCCTTCGATATGCCTGATGCTGTTCGGACCCCAACCCGGGAAAATGAGAAGAATTCTCGATGAGGGCTTTATGGGGTAGTTCCTCGTGATTATGTTGAGCATCTGGATGTTGTAGGCGTTGATCCAGAGAGCGATCCTGTCCTCTCTCGCCCAGGACTTATACTCGTTGGGGTCGAGGTTGTCGAATTCATTCAGGAGACTCTTTAGTTCAAGCTTTTTGTACCTGAGCTTCTTATAGTTGACCATTCCCTTCTTATCGACGTAAGTTTTCAGGATGTTGGCACATTTGTCGTGAAAGGCCGTAGCGGGGCCTGGCTTGACATCGTTGGGCTCGGTCGTGGTGGGTTTGACATCAATGTCGTTGGGTTCAGCCTTTGCAGGGGCAACTTCATTAGGCCCGGCTTGATTTGGCTCAGGTACAGGGGGTGTAATCTCATTAGGCTCGGTCCGGCCGGGCTCGATGTCGTTGGGTTCAACCTGTTGAGGTGGGGGTCCGATATGCGGCGTCTGGTTTGCGTCGGCCGGGTAAGATTCGTCCTTGTCGGTCTCGGTCTCATTGGATTGGGACTGATTGGGTTCGGACTCGTTGGGCTCGGCCAGTGCGGTTTTCGGCTGTGGACAGCCGGCAAAAAAGACCAGTACCACCAGTGAAATTGTAAAAACAGCAAGGCGTTTAGCCATCCTTATCTTCCGATAAATAACTGCGTACCCCTCAATTGCGAAAACCAGCCAACCTACGCATTAGCATAAGATATTTGGCGATAAATGCAATGATTCGTCATCTGTTTTTATCGTATTTTTATGGGGCATTCTTAATCTGCCGAAGAAAGTATTTGCGGACAAATCGGGCGAAATGATACATCTTTAGCCCTTCAAGACGGCCAAAGGGACCATTCGGGCGACGGCTTTGGCCCATCCGCATTCGACAACAATTCGCACCACCTCGTCGATGTCTTTGTAGGCGCCGGGTGCTTCTTCCTTTATTCTGCGTTTGTTGCCTGTAATCAGCTTTATGCCTTCCATACTGCGTTTGAACTGATCGTCGCTAATTTTGGCCGGCGTAATGATTCTGCCCCTGCGCACCTTTCCAAGGGCCGCTGTGCGGCTCATCACCCTTCCTGCACCGTGGTTGACCGAGGAGAGAGATTCTTCGGAATTACCGGTTCCGACGAGTAAGAAGCTGGCGGTTCCCATCGAGCCGGGAGTGATTATCGGCTGGCCGGTATTGGCGAAAACGGTTTCGGACATACGCTGCGGACCGAATGCGCGAGTGGCGCCTTTGCGGTGTACCCAGAGCCGTCTGCCGCCGTGTGTTTCCAGTTTTGCCATATTGTGCGTGACATCGTAAACGAGCGGCAGCGGGGTCGGGCCGAACATCCTGTTGAAGCAGCGTCTTACCAGCAGGGCCATAATGTGGCGATTGGTGAACGCGAAGTTGGCGGCGGCGGCCATCGCATGGATATAGTCTTTGCCGGCTTTGGTCTCGGTGGACAGGTATGAGAGCATCTTTTTGCGGCCGGCATTTTCCGGGCTTTGGGCGGCGACGTTCATATATCGATCGGCGATTTCATACCCGAATCGCCGGGAGCCGGAATGGATCATCACAACGATTTGGTTCTTAAAAAGGCCGAATGTCTTGGCCAGATCAGGATCGAAGATTTCCTGAACGTACTGGATTTCAATAAAGTGGTTCCCGCCTCCGAGGGTGCCAAGCTGGCCTGAGCCTTTTTGTATTGCAGGCTTGGGCACCGCGCCCGGGTCGGAGGGCAGGCGGCCGTTCTCCTCGATTCTTCGGAGGTCATCGGCGAATTCGTCCGGGTCGAAGGCCTCCCAGGCCCGATGGCCGGACCTTTGTGCCAAAGCCGGTATGCCGGGCACCCCTTTGTTGATAACGGTTTCGATGCCGGTTCGATCCAACGGCAGGTTCTCTCTGCCTTCGCCGAGCGGAATATCACGGGCGATGTCAATGGCGATCTTGTCGGTATCGATGTCGCCCCTTGAGAATGGGGTGTGCAGCAGGCGCATTCCGCAGTTAATGTCGTATCCGACGGCCGGGGGCATAATCGCGCCTTGCATCCCCAGCACGGCCCCGATGGGAATGCCGAAGCCAACGTGAATATCAGCGGTGGCGAGGACCTTCTTTACCGGCGGCAGACAAGCGGCGTCGTAAAGCTGGCGGACGGCGTCAGGTTCGAGGTTGACCGCTTCGGAGGCGAAAATGGTTGCATCGGTGACCATTTGGCCGCGCCGTTCCATGTGGAGGCGAAGAGGGTCGATGCGAACGAGTTTTGGGAATTGTTCAGTCATTAACAGAACCTTCAATAAAAAGTTGTAGTTTGCCAGCTCGAATTCGAGCCCGCATTAGTTCTTTACATTTTCTCTTAGCGGTTTGTTCGGCTGCGGCCTTGACTCTTATACATCCCTGAGAGGGAGTGATGGACGATGGCCTCTCGGGCCGGCTTGCGGGGCTTTCGGGCTAATAGAGCCGGGAGTATGTTGCAGCTATCTTCGCCGGCGTCATCGGGCAGCTCGGCGCCGACAATCGCCGCGCAAGTAGCGATCAGGTCCGTCAGGCAGACAAGCTCATCGCTCGTGGCGCCGGCTGGGATTTTGCCCGGCCAGCGGGCGACAAACGGTTCGCGATGGCCTCCGTCCCAGATGTCGGCCTTGATGCCGCGCAGATTGCCGTTGGGGTAATGACCGTAGATTTCGATAATCGAATACGGGTCGCGTTTGATCTTTGTCCGGCCCGGCGAGCCGTTGTCACTGGTGTCGATGGTCAGGGTAGGCTTGGCCACGACCCGGTCGTTCTCGATGTAGCAATACGGCGTCATATCCAGCGAAGCCGGTATCCCAAAGAAGTAATCGAAGCCAAGTGCGTTAGGGCCGGGCACAAGCGGTTTGTTGTAATCTGTGCGCTTATCATTGCCCAGGCCAAGGTGCCACTTGCCGATGCACGCGGTGGCGTAGCCGTGCTGTTTGAGGAGCGAAGCGACCGTCATCCGCTGTGTATCTATCAACGCCGGTGAATAACCGCCGAGCGCGCCGGTTTTCAGCCGGCTCCGCCAGCAGTACCGGCCGGTGAGCACGCCGTAGCGGGTCGGGGTACAAACGGCCGACGGCGAGTGGGCGTCGGTAAAGCGAATCCCTTCTGCGGCCAGGGCGTCCATATTGGGGGTCTTGATTTTGGTGGCGCCATAGCAGCTCAGGTCTGCGTAGCCCATATCATCGGCCATAATGAATATGATGTTGGGTTTCCCGGCAGTTGAAGGCCGCTTGGATGACCGCGAAGCGCCGGCGCAGCCAAGCGTGGTCAGCGACGCCACTGCGGCGCCCGCGGTTTTCAGGAAGCTACGTCTGTCCATATTTCGCCTCATAAATACCTTCAGCAAACTGGTTGTTCATTGACCTGTTGGCGTTTCGCCTACTCTTGGTAGAAGCGATAGTGGCGGTGGTTGTGAAGGTGTTTCTCGACCGCTTGGGCTTGTGTATATTCATTCAAAAAGCTCTTACCCCTTTTAGTCTGGAAGTAGGGAAGGTCTTTCTGCAAGGCCGGATATTTTTTGAGGACTGGATCGAATACCTTGCGTATTTTTTCAGCCTCGGGCGGGTCCGTAATTCTCCTGTAGCCTTTGCCGTTACGACTGCCGCGGCAATCGTACAATCGGCCATCGGGCAGGCCGAGAAGCGGGTTTACTGCCTCGAGCAGATAGCGTTTGGTCCTGACCAGTTGAGTGGTCCCGATCACGCTGTAAATCCAGTCCCGATGCTTATCTGTTTGTCCTGTGAGGAAGGGCTTTAGGCTCTTTCCGTCAACTTCGTAGCCGTCGGGAATTTTAGCGCCGGCAAAATCAACAAGTGTAGGCAGTATATCGGAAAGGTCGGTGATTTCATCGGTCGCGCCGCGTTTTTTGATTCCTCCGCCGCTTATCACCATCGGCACGAGGCAGCCCCTTTCCACTCCGCGTGATTTGGCGGTAACGGCCGTGCCGTTGTCGGAGCAGTATATGAAAATCGTATTTTCGGCCAGGCCGAGATCATCGACCTTTTTTCGGATTCGGCCGATAAGTACGTCGATGTACTCGTTTAGCGCCTCGAATCTCGCCTGGGTTTCGTCCGGCGCGGCCCTTGCCATTTCGCCGACTTTGCCCCTTAGCGGAGTTGTCGTATGTCCCTCACGGGTTCCGTGCGGTGCGACCATTGGGTAATATGCCAGACAGGGCCGGTCCTTTTTTCGCTTGATGAAGTCGCAGAGAAAATCGGTGAATATGTCCGGCCCAAAATCGCTCGGTCCGGTCTTCAACAGCTTATGGTTCTTGATGATTCCCGGGCGCCAGTATCTCGAGGTGGTGGTATTGTTCGTTTTGTCTTCCCAGTCGCCGGTGAATTCGGGCTTTCCCGGGAGTTTCTCAATTTCTTTGACACCCTCCCACAGGCAATATTCATCGAATCCTCCGTCGGGGCTTTCGGGCCTGCTGCCGCTGCAATGCCATTTGCCTGCGATGGCGGTGGCGTAGCCTGCCTGCTTGAGCAATTTGCCGAAGCTGTGATGGTACTTGAGCAGCTCAGTGCTGGCGTCTTTCTGCGGCATTTGCAGGCTGTTGTGATATGACCCGGTGCGATTGGCGTAGCGGCCGGTCATAATAAGAGCGCGCGTAGGCGCGCAGACCGCCGAGGCCCAGCAGGTCCTGAACATCACGCCTTCTGCGGCCATTGAGTCAATGTTCGGGGTCTTGACCTTCTTATTGCCGTAGCAGCCGTATAGGTCGGGACTGACATCGTCAGACATTATCAATACAATATTCGGTCGCCGGTCGTCTCTGCGCGGCACGGGCTTCCGGGGTGTGAAAACACGGCCGGGTCCCTCGGACCCCTGGCGGGGATGGCCGTGCCACAGTGAGGCCGCTGCCAGGCCGATGGTCTTCAAGAAATCACGCCGATTCATCCAGTCCCCCTTTCTTTGTGTAAGGCCCGGCTGTAGCCCTGTTCTTTGTACTTCTCGAGCAGCTTCGTCAAACGCTCCACAATCTCCGGGCGTTTGTCCCATAAATCATTCTGCTCGTATGGGTCTTCCTGGAGGTCATAGAGCTGTCCCGGAGTTCCGGGGACCGGCCCTTTGCCGCTGGGGCGGACCCAGCCGCCGGAGGTCTTGGTATCGAGTATCAGCTTCCAACTGCCCTGTCGAATGGAAAACACGCCAAAAACGGAATGGTGAACAACAGCCGGTCGAATCGGCTTTTTGAGTTTCTTACCCAGAAGGGCGGGAAGAATGTTGAAGCTGTCCGGGCCGGCGTGGTCGGGAAGGTCCTTTTCCACAATAGCTGCGCACGTGGCCATCAGGTCGGTCAGGCAGATAACCTCATCGCTTGTGCTGCCCGGCTTAATCTTTCCGGGCCAGCGGGCAATGAAAGGAATCCGGTGTCCGCCTTCCCATATATGCGACTTGAAGCCCCGAAGGTCGCCGGCCGACTTGTGGTCGTTAGCCCCGTGTCGGGGACCATTGTCGCTGGTCATAATTATCAGTGTCTCCTCTGTCAGCTTCAGGCGGTCAAGGGCATTGAGAACGCGGCCAAGGGACCAGTCCACCCAGGCAACCAGGTCGCCGCGCGGGCCTTCTTCGGTGCGGCCCTCGGTGAAATCAGGCGGCAGCCAGGGAGCGTGCGGCGCCGAGAGCGCCAGATACAAAAAGAACGGTTTTTCGGGCGTTTTTTTGCAGTTATTCTCCATAAATTCAACGGCTTTTCCGCTAAATACGGTATCGACGTCCCTGACATCAAAGCCATCGGCCATCCAGCCCGGTCGCGGCCGGTAGTCGGGATGAATGCTTCTATCTATCGGCATCTGCTTATTAGGTATGCCGACCGTGTGGCGATTCTCGATGTAGCAAAACGGACCGTCTATCGTCGAGCATGCGGCCGTGAAATATGCGTAATTGAACCCCAGATCCGCCGGACCACCGTTAATCGGTTTGGTAAAATCTACGTTTAGACCTCTCTCGGGGTCGCCATCCTGGTGTGACGAATACTTGCGGCCGTCTTTGGCGTTGCCCACATAACCGTTGTGCCGGGTCCAGCCCACCCCGAGGTGCCACTTGCCGATGCAGGCCGCTCGGTAGCCTTGCTCTTGCATAAATGACCCCACCGTAGTCCTGCTCGGCTCTATCAATGGGTTCGTATAGCCTCCCACGACGCCGCTTTTGAGCCAGGTCCTCCAGCAGTATCTGCCGGTGAGTATGCCGTAGCGGGTTGGCGTGCAAACTGCCGATGGCGAGTGCGCATCGGTAAATCGAACGCCCTGGCTCGCCAGACGGTCGATATTCGGCGTCGGAATCTTCGAGTCCTTGTTGTAGCAGCGCACATCACCATAACCCATATCGTCTGCCATAATGAATATGATGTTGGGCCTGCGTGTGGGCCTTGCGCCGGCGGACGGCTTTGCGCTGCCCGCACATTGCGGAAGCACCAGCGAGGCCACGCCCAAACCGACAGCCTGGATAAATTGGCGGCGATTAACACAACTTGAAATCTTTGCTTTTGGTCCCATATTCGGTGTTCCTTTCGGAATATCCAACAAGGTTTATCGTGCGGTTTATAAAGGATTATATCAACTTTGGGGACTTGTAAACAGGGGGCCGGGCGAAAAAAGCAGAGGAAGAACTCCTGGTTGTATGCGTCTCAAACAGAACAGTCCCGAATTCACTTGACAAAAGGCGGTCCGGAAGTTAAACTGGATAATGTTGAACACGGGTACGGGCTGGGGACTGTCTAATCCAGGACCGGTAATTTTTTGGGGTGCTTACAAGATGAAGGAAAAATGGGTGGTTTTCGCTGCTCTGGCGGCATTTTCGCTTCTGGCCGTGAGTTCCAACTCGCCGGCCGTCGATACGAGGGCGATCGACAAGATACGCAGCAAAGCGGTGCTTAGTCAGCAGGATTTGCAGGTCATTGACGATTTTGTCGCCGACGGCGTACAGGAATTACTACAAGCGAAGAGATTCACGGATATAGCAAGGCTTCGGACAATCATCCTGAGCAGGCAGAGCACCCAGAGCCAGTATGCCCAGCAGTTCTCCAAATCGACCCGCAAACACATTACGGCCGCTCTGCAGCAGGCTTCAATGCTGCCGGAAGACCGCAGAGTCAAGGTGACCATCAATCTTATGATGCTGATTGACGGTCTGGGCGACCTGATGCTGACGAATTTGTCGGTCGCGATGCTGAAGAGTAAGAATGCGGTTGTCCGCTATTGGGCGGTCCATTCGATTACAAACCCGGGTATCATAAAACAGCTAAACTCCGGAGACGCGACGACCTCGCAACTGGCGCGGGCCATCGCAGGCAAACTTAAAGAACTGGTCGGCAGCAGCAAGCCGGAGACTATGGGCTTGATCGCGCAATTCGCCGCGGACGCGCGGATTCCACAGGCAGAACAACTGCTGCTGCAAATAGCCAACACACGAATTAAGCAGTACGCCGCCTGGAAAGTGGAGTATGAGCTTCTCGATGGCGCCATACTGAAGCTGCTGGCCGGTAAGATAACCTCGGGCAGTGCGGATAAATCTGCTGTTGCCCATCACTTCGGTCAATTGTATTCCTGCGCGATACAGAGGTACGTGAACGGCAAGGACCGTCTGAGCGATGCCCAGAAACAGCAGTTGGCTTCGGTGCTGGTCGGGACAGAGGACAGTTGCATCAGCAAGCTTCTGGGAACACCGCAATCGGCGATAAAAAGGGCCGTTGAGCGCGAAGATGACCAGGCGCTTTGGACCGAACATAACAGGCTGCTCGGAAGCGATACGAAGACGGGTGCATTGCCGCTGAAACTCAAGTTCAAGTACGGGCCGGATTCAAGCGGCAAGAAGCGTAACGGACCGCTTGCTCTGCCGGCGCCGCCAAGGGCCGGCTCCGCTAAGTAGAATCGGAGGGGCCGAAGATGGAAAGTCGGAAGCTTTGTCTTGGCTCTTTCCGTCGAATTCTGCACTTTGCAGGGCACAATCAGCTTGGAGCAAAATGGATTTTGCGCTAAAGTTCTTGAGCATTTTGTTTGTAGCGGCACTGGCGAGTATTGCCGGATGTGACGGCTCGGCCCCGGTTGAAGAACCCAATGAAATGGTCCTGCACCACGTTCTTTACACGAAGATAGCGGGGCTGGACCCGGCGAATATAAGCGACATATATTCGCGCATAGTTGCCAGTCAAATCTTTGAAACGCTGTATGATTATCACTTTTTGAAGCGGCCGTACGAGCTGGTGCCTCTGCTGGCTAAAGGTATGCCGCAAATCAGTGAAGACCGGCTCGTCTATACCATCATAATAAAAAAGGGGGTTTACTTTCAGAGCGACGCTTGTTTTCCGGGCGGCAAAGCCAGAGAGCTAAAGGCACAGGACTTCGTCTATTCGTTCAAAAGAATAGCCAATATCAAGACGTTGAGTCCGAGCTGGGCCTGTTTGGATGAAAGAATCCTCGGTCTGGATGAGTTTCGCCAATACACAAAGAGCTGCGCCGGCGCCGAGGACGTGGACTATTCCCGGCGGGTCGAAGGATTGCAGACGCCCGATGACCACACGCTGGTTATTAAGCTCACAAAGCCGTGGCCGCAGTTCATCTATAGTGCGCTGGCGGACACTGCTTTTGCCCCTGTGGCCGAGGAGGCGGTTGCTTATTACGGCCAGGATATCATAAGCCATCCCGTCGGGACCGGGCCTTTCAGGTTAAATGTATGGCGTCGCGGCAGCTACGTTGAGCTTGTGCGCAATCCCACATTCAGGGTCGAGCCGTACCCGTGCGAAGGCGAGAGCGGTGACGCCGAGGCCGGCTACCTCGACGATGCCGGCAAACCGATACCCTTTGCAGACAGGGTAGTTTGGACCGTCATCGAAGAATATCAGCCGGCCTGGCTCCTGTTCTTGGGGGGGAAAGTCGATGCCGGTGTAATTCCCAAAGACAGCTTCGACGAGGTCGTTACGGCCGGCGGAGAATTGACGTCCGCAATGAAAGACCGCAACATACACCTGAAAACCTTCAGCGACCCGTCAACTTACTGGCTCGGCTTTAATATGGCAGACGACATTCTCGGCAAAAACAAACCGCTGCGTCGGGCGATAAGCTGTGCCATAGACCGCGAGAGATTCATCGAGCTATTCTTCAACAATCGACATTTGGTCGCCCATGGCGTGATACCGCCTATGATGTCTTCCTACAATCCCGAAATAGAAGAAAAAGGACATGCGCGGTACGATCCCCAAAAGGCAGAAGAGCTGTTGGCCGAGGCCGTGAAGGTGCGGGGCGGCAAGCTGCCTGTGCTCAAGATCGCAATGCCGGGCGCCGGCACGTGGTTCCGTCAATACGGGCAATTCCTCAAGCGCAGTTTGAACGCCGTAGGGCTTGAAGTAGAAGTGCAATATATGGACCGGCCTACCTTTCAAGAGAAGCTGAGAGCCGGGAGCGTTGAGATGTTCGCCTCGGGTGCGAGTGCGGCGATCCCTGATGCACAGGAATTCTTGTCATTGTTTTACGGCAAGTACCGGGCCGGTGGGCCGAACGCATTCAACTACTCCAATCCGGAGTTTGACCGGCTTTACGAAAAAGCCCAAGTGCTGCCCGATGGCCCCGAAAGGCGTGAGCTGTATCAGGAAATGGAGCTTATTGTCCTGGAGGATTGTCCGGCGGCGTTTTTGAACCACCGGGTCGCTTATGTGCTGCGCCACGATTGGTACAAGAATTACAAGCCGCACGCGTTCGCATTCGGCCTGAGTAAATATCGCAGAATTGATTTGGCCAAGCGGGCGGCGTACAGGGAGCTCGTAAAGAAGATTGAATGACAACGTACATAATAAGGCGACTTTTATATTGCGTTCCGATTGTGTTTGGGGTGCTGCTGCTGACGTTCGTTTTGTTTGTCGTCATCGGCGGTGACATATCCATCGAAATAGCCGGCAAAGGGGCTTCACAAGAGACCATCGACGAAATCCGCGAAGAGTACGGGCTGAACGAGCCTTTGTTTTTGGGCTGGGACAGCCAATTCATAAACCACTTCAAGAACGCCCTGACGTTTGATTTCGGCAGAGCGCGAGACCGTGAGCTTGTTATCGATAAAATCAAAAGAGGTGTCGGGCCCTCTTTGGCGCTTACGGTGCCGATGTTCTTTGCTGTGGTGGTGATCGCGGTGAGCTTGTCGCTTGTTATCGCGTTTGTTCACGGCTCTATGTGGGACATCTTTGCGGTGGTTGTCTGCATTGCCGGGATGAGCGTTCCCTTTCTGAGCTTCATCCTTTTTGGTCAGTACTTTCTCGCGTACAAGTGGGGCCTTTTTCCGATATTTTTTTCGTCTGATTTGACAATGGCTCAAAACGTCGCGTTGCCCGTGTTGATTGGCGTAGCAGCGGGCCTGGGCGGGAATGTGCGGTTCTACCGAACGGTGATGCTCGATGAGATGGGCCGTGACTACGTTCGCACGGCGTTTGCGAAGGGGCTTTCGGCGAGGCGGGTGCTGTTCAAGCACGTTTTGAAAAACGCCCTGATACCGATTATCACGCGAATGGCTATGGCGATACCGTTTTTGTTCTTGGGGTCGCTGCTGCTTGAAAGGTTTTTTGGTATTCCGGGGCTGGGCTACTTGATGGTCGAGGCGATAGGTGCACGCGACTATTCCGTCATCAGCGCTATGACTTACATAAGCGCAATATTTTTTGTCGTATTTAACCTCATAACCGACATCTGTTACTCGCTGGTTGATCCGAGGGTGTCTCTTGAGTGAACGGAAGCAGATAATAGAGACAAGAAGGCCACCCAAAGGCAGGAGTCTTTGGAAAGACGCGGCCGGGCGGCTTCGCAGGCGCAAGCCGGCGATGGTTTGCCTTGGCGTGGTAATTGCGTATTTTCTGCTTGCCGGGTCCATTCACGTTGGGGAGTTTTTTGATTTGAAGGTTGGGCCGACCCTGTGGGCCGAACAGGTGGGGCGGTCTTACGCGCCGCCGAGTTCAAAAAACGTGCTCGGCACAGATATCTTCGGGCAGTCGGTCCTGAGAAAGACGCTGTACGGAGCCAAGATATCAATAACAGTTGCGCTGTGTGCTTCACTTATCAGCATTGCCATAGGAGTGCCTCTGGGCGCCGTTGCGGGGTATTTTCGCGGCTTTGTCGATGAGGTAATCGTGTGGCTCTATTCGACTTTGAGTTCGGTCCCCTACATCTTATTGATATTGGCTTTTGCGGTTGTCCTGCGTGATAAGACCCTTTTCGGATACAAGGTCACGGGTATAACGGCGGTTTACCTGGCCATTGGGCTTACGAGCTGGGTCGGTATCTGCCGGCTGGTTCGCGGTGAAATTATCAAACATAAGGACAGAGAATATGTTATGGCTGCGGTGAGCTATGGATGCAGTCGTCGGCGGATAATCTTCAGGCACCTGATGCCCAACGTCTTGCACATAGTTATCATTGACTTTTCGCTGCGGTTTGTCGCCTTTGTTCACGCCGAGGTGATCCTGAGTTTCCTGGGCCTTGGGGAATCGGATCGTCCGAGCTGGGGGGCAATGATAAACGATGCAAGGATGGAGCTTTCGCGGGGCGTGTGGTGGCAAATGGCGGCGGCAACGGCGGCGGTCTTCTTCTTTTCGCTGGCACTGAATATCTTCGGGGACGCTCTGAGAGACTCGCTGGACCCAAAGCTTAGAATTCAATAGGACATAATTCGTGGATCGGATCACGAACAAAAAACGAGACTTGAAAAGTATGAACGATAACGGGACGTTACTATCGGTGAGAGACCTTTCGACTCACTTTTTTACTGAAGAGGGTGTTGTCAAGGCCGTGCAGGATGTGGGCTTTTCGATAAAGCGGGGCCGGACTTTTGCGCTTGTCGGGGAAAGCGGCTGCGGCAAAACGGTTACGGCACTATCGATTATGCGGTTGGTGCCGGCGCCGCAGGGGAGAATTGCCGGTGGCGAAATCGTTCTTGAGGGGAAAAACCTGTTGGAGCTGAGCGAGAGGCGAATGCGGGAGGTCCGCGGCCATAAGATCGCCATGATTTTTCAGGAGCATAGGAGCAGTCTCAATCCGGTACATACAGTGGGCAGCCAGATTGCCGAGGCCGTCAAGCTCCATCAGAAAAGAAGCAGCAGAGAGGCGTGGACGGATGCGGTCGAGATGCTGCGAAATGCGGGCATTGCAGATGCGGCGGAGCGGGCGCGGGAGTATCCGCATCAGTTCTCCGGGGGGATGTGCCAGCGGGTGATGATAGCAATGGCGGTTAGTTGCGAGCCGGCCCTGCTTATTGCCGATGAGCCGACGACCGCGCTGGACGTGACGATTCAGGGCCGAATTCTTGATCTGCTCGATGAGCTGCAGAGAGAAAACGGGATGAGTATTTTGCTGATAACGCACGATTTGGGCATTGTGGCCCAGCGGGCCGACGACGTTGCGGTGATGTACGCATCGCGAATAGTAGAATCGGCGGATTCGCAGAGGCTTTTCGCAAAGCCGCTGCACCCATACACGCAGGGGCTTTGGGAATCGCTGCCGCGATTGGGTTTTTCGGGCAGGCGTCTGCGGACGATTCCGGGCGTTGTTCCGGAGCCGCTTCGGTTCCCGGCGGGGTGTAAGTTTCATCCTCGCTGTCCGAAAGGACGTTCGGACAGGCGGTGTCAAAGTATCGAGCCGGAGCTGAGGGAAGTTGAAGCCGGCAGGTGCGTTGCCTGCTGGCACGCGCGGGGGTACGAAAGCACATTATGAGTGGAGATATGGCAGGGTCAAACAACTATCTGCTGGAGGTTGAGGACCTAAAGACGTACTTCCCGGTCAAAAGGGGGGTGCTTCGTCGGACGGTCGGCTACATTAAGGCTGTTGACGGCATAAGTTTCGCTATCAAGGCGGGGCAGACGCTGGGCCTGGTCGGCGAGAGCGGGTGCGGCAAGACAACTGTTGTCAGGAGTATAGTTCGGCTGGCGCCCACAAGGGCGGGGCGGGTCATTTTTGAACAGAGAGATGTTCTGTCGGCAGGCAAAGACGAGCTGCGTCGGCTTCGCAGAGAGATTGGCCTGGTTTTTCAAGATTCGTACAGCTCATTGAATCCAAGAATGACGGTGGGGGCGATTGTTGGCGAGCCGTTGAAGGTCCACGGAGAAATTAGAGGCTCTGAGATTACCGAGCGGATTGCCGAATTGCTCTCAAAGGTCGGGCTGTCGAGCGAGCACATAAATCGCTATCCGCACGAATTCTCCGGCGGTCAGCGGCAGCGGATCGGGGTGGCCAGGGCACTGGTTTTGGAGCCGAAACTGGTAATCTGTGATGAGCCTGTCAGCGCGCTCGATGTTTCGATTCAATCACAGATTCTGAACTTACTGAAGGATTTGCAGGAGGAGCTTGGGCTGACATTGCTGTTTATCGCCCACGATTTGGCGGTGGTGAGGTTTTTTTGTGACGTTGTGGCGGTTATGTATATGGGCAGGATAGTGGAGCTGGCCGAGGTGGACCAGCTATATCGAAATCCTCTGCACCCCTATACGCGTGCTCTTATCTCGGCGGTTCCACAGGCTGGGCCGGGCCTGCAAAGGCCAAAGAATTCGTTTGGAACGCACGCGGTGCGGGGGGGATAAGTGATGATTGATGATTGGGTTTGAATTTCGTATGTCGT
>JAGMDR010000014.1 GCA_023128595.1 Planctomycetota bacterium
GGAGCGAAGCGACTGCGGCAATCTCAATCCTCAGGCTACAAAAACCGGCTATTTTCTTAGGATGCTTTTAGGCCGAAGCAATCTCAGATTTTCGCAACAGAGAGATTGCCACGCTCGGCTCTGCCTCGCTCGCAATGACATAGAATGGCCAAAATTCGGCACATTAACCCGTGAACGGTTACTCGTCTAATAGCGTGGTCCGTAGTAGCCGTAGGGGCGGCGCGGTCCGTAGGTGTTGTAGGGGCCCATTCGTCTTCTGTTGATTTCGACCTGCTCGCCCAGGATGTCCAGGCGTCGGCGTAAGTCCTGTTCCAGCAGGGGGAGGTTCTGTTCGAGGTTCATCTGGTTCTCCTGTATCTCGGCGAGAATCTTGTTGAGCTGCGCGACGCTTTCATCGATTTTCCGGGTACTCGTATCGATTTTGTCTTCAAGCTCTTTGAACCTTGTTTGAAACTCGGCCTGGAATTCGAGCTGCTTTAGCTTTGCGCGAGATTGGACCTGTGTTGTCCAGACGTCACGGTCGGCCTGGAGCTGGGCTATTGTTTTGTCTATCTGCCGGATTCTTTCGGCGTCGAGCTGGGAGGTTCCCGTTATTAACAGCTTGGCTCGTTCATAGCAGCGAATCGCCTGGATGAAATCATCGGGGTCGTCCTTGAAGTCCCAGGTCCTTCCGGCGAAGTATTCGGCGAGGTCCTGGTAGTATTTGCTTGCCGATATGTTCTTGGTTTGCAGGGTCCTTGGGTCAATATCCCTTTTGCTGTACGTGGCGACGATGATGATACTTCCGTCGATCTGTTCGATGGTGACCTTGTTTTTGTCTTCGCTGATGAGTTTTCCGAAGACAAGTTTTCCGTCTCTGAGGTAGAAGTCCGCGGTTCTTAGGGACATTGTACCGGCCCTCGAGGTCCTTGAGGACGGAAGGGCTTGAGGCGCGTCCGGCCGGGTCTGGGTATTGACTTTGAGCAGTTTTTGCAGGATTGGTGAGATTTCGGGCGCCTTGGCGTTTGGGTCCGTCTGCCCGGCCTGCGGCAATCTCGCGCGGGGGGCACTTGCGGCCCTGCTACGGACGGGCCACGGGACTTGTGCATAAGCGGTGATGATGCACGCCGAGAGAATAATCAGGACGAGTGCTGAGCTTGTGGCTGCGGTGGTTTTCATTGTTCTATACCTCCACAATAACCGGTTCCTTTGCAATAATTTCGGGAATTATACCACATTCTCAGGCAAAAGGCCAGAAAAAAGGCTCACCTGCAATAAAGTTGGTAACTTTCTTACGGATTGGCCTGCAAAGCCTTTGAGTTTAGCGCTTTAGGCCTCCGGCATAGTATGGTACAATTCCGTGGCTTTCACGGGGGATAGACGGTCTATGTCAAGCTCCTAATGAAAAAATTAAATCTTTAGTTGTTAGCATTGGAACGTTTAACAGATATCTTCGTTGGCTGTTAGTAAAAATTTGTTCATTGTATCGTGTGCCGGTCCGGCGCATAGCCAGGATAATCTTGAGCCACTTATGGGCCAAGGCACGCAGAGCTGCATGGTGATTATGTCCGGAGTTACGCTGTTTTTCATAGAATGCCTGAGCCCAGGCGCACTGATGGCGGGATTTATCGGCAAACAATTGCAAGGTCCTGCGAGCAAACTTCCAACAACCGCGCCGAAAGTGCACCGAGCGATAATTTCCGCTGGCTTTGGTAACAGGTGCTGTACCCATAAACGCACGAGCATCGGCGGCAGAAGCGAAACGTTGCTGGTCACGTCCCAGGCATGCCAACAGCGATGGAGCAAGAACATCTCCTGCTCCAGGCAGCGAGCGAATCCAATTTGCCTCGGGAAGTTCGTTGAGTTGATCGGTGATTTGCTTGTCGCGTTCGGTGATTTCTGCGTTGAGCAACTTAATGCCGCGGGCCAAATAACAAATCAGAGATTTCTTGGATTTTTGGAGATGCTCAGCCACCGACAAAGCCGGCCGCTCAAGTATATCCACCATGTCATCGATACGTTGAACAGATGGGTAGTGATGACGTTTGAGCCAATTGCGAAATCGTCGTTCGCTCAAAGCCTGCATCTGATCCTGCGTTGGAAACCGCAGAAGAAAATCAAGAGCAATATAACTCTTAAAGTCGCCGAAAAGCCCCAGAACCGCTGGATAATAGCATTTCAGTATTGCTCCCAATTCATTGAGTTTAGCGGTACGTTCCTCCACCAGACGAAGTCTGTCCTGGCAGGCGATCCGCAGAGAGATGATCTCAGGG
>JAGMDR010000140.1 GCA_023128595.1 Planctomycetota bacterium
AGCAGATTATACCGCGCGAATTCGTGGAGTTGGCGCGGCGGGTGCCCAAGGCGATTAAGGGCGTGCCGGTGGTCAAGCGGGAGGACTATTTTAATGCGTCCGACCATTATGGCCTCTTGTGGTGGAATAATGCGGATGGGACGATGAAAAACGTGCCGCGAGATGCGTACTGGTCGTGGGGGCTGTACGACAGCTTGATTGTGGTGATACCGAGTCTGGATATTGTGGCGGCAAGGGCGGGCAAATCGCTGAATAAGGAGCGCAACGCAGCTTACGGTGCCATTGAGCCTTTTATCGGACCAACTGCGATGTCGGTAAAGGGTAGGAAGCAGCAGAGCGGTAGGGGGGCAGGACAAGTGACAAGTGAAAAGTTAAAAGTAAAACCTGTCAATCGGCAAGCGAGAATTGCTGGGCCGTATCGCCCGAGTGATATTCGGATAGAATGGGCGCCGCCCAATAGTATTATTCGCAAGGGCAAGGGCAGTGACAACTGGCCGATTACCTGGGCGGACGATGGCAATCTTTATACTGCTTACGGGGATGGGTGGGGATTTGAGCCGAAGCTGGATAAGAAGCTGAGCTTAGGGTTTGCGAAGATTGCGGGCGGGCCGGGGGATTTCAAGGGAATCAATATTCGCAGCAAAACGGGCGAGCGGGTAGGGGGGGGCAGTGCCGGGGGCAAGGCAAGCGGGATGCTGTGCGTGGACGGGGTGCTGTATATGTTAGTGCGGAACGTGGGCAATTCCCAGGTGGCCTGGTCGCAGGACCACGGGCGGACGTGGCGGTGGTGCAACTGGAAATTCGAGAAGAGCTTCGGGGCGCCGACGTTTTTGAACTTCAGCAAGGATTATTCCGGAGCGAGGGACAATTACGTCTATATCTATTCGCACGATTCAGACAGCGCATACAAACCTGCCGACGTAATGGTATTGGCAAGGGTGCCGAAGGACAAAATTCGGCAGCGCGAATCGTATGAATTCTTCGTGAGGTTGGACAGGGCGGGACAGCCGGCCTGGACAAAGGATATTGACGGTAGGGGGGCGGTGTTCGAGAATCCGGGCAGGTGCTACCGCAACGGCATCAGCTACAATGCCGGACTAAAAAGGTATTTGTGGTCGCAAACGCTTTACGGCAAAGATGATATGCGGTTTGCCGGTGGACTTGGGATATTTGAGGCGGGGCAGCCCTGGGGGCCGTGGCGGACGGTGTTCTACACCGAAAAATGGGACGTAGGCCCCGGCGAAACCAGCAGCTTCCCAACAAAATGGATGAGCAAGGACGGCAGGACGTGCCATTTGGTCTTTTCGGGGGAGGATTGTTTTAGTGTTCGGAAAGCGAGGTTGACGGAGTAGGGATTCTGAAGTATAGTAGAGGCTGAAGGGGGAACAGTGGCAAGGGAATAAGGACTCATGGGAATCGTCGAAACAGGTTGTGAGATAATAGGGATTCTTAAAGCTCTAAAACAGTGGCTCTTTGAAAGGCTGTGCGCCTGGCGATTCAGGCAGGTTTTTGAAGATAAGGCTGACGGAGAATTCCACATTATCTACAAAGAGTCGGAGACCGCGAGGAACGCCGTTTTCCCGACGGTCGGAGGTTCGGTCCCACGCCATCCTGTCGCAACAACAAATCTGACTACCGTGAATTCATGTGCGACAACAAGATCAGTTGCATATTTGGCGTATGAGTTCGGGAAAAGCATTAAGAAGGTGCCCCTGATAAAGTCGCATCGGGAGACCGACGCGAGAATGGATTTATCGTTTGTGTCGATTGGAAGTGTGACAAACCCTAAAACACAGGATTTGGTTCAGAATGGGTCAAATAAGTTCTTGGATTATAGGGGAGGGCAGATCTTAGCAAAGAACTCTGGAGAGGTCCTTGTGGGAGACAGCCATGAGCCAGGTTATGACTATGCGTATATAATAAAGATCCATCCGATGAGCAATCCTAAGCGCACATGGATATGTTGCGGAGGAATTGGAGAATCGGGTACAAGTGGTGCTGCATGGTACTTAGCGAATCGGTGGAAGGAGATTTGGAAGTGGGCCAAGAATAAGGAATTTGCACTTATCACGAAAACTCGAATTGGCAGCGATGAGTCCACGGAGGTAATAAACAGATATTAGTTAGGTGCCGATATGAGTGAGGACAAGAAGATCAGAGATACGGTAGATGCGATAAAAGATTTGGCCGAGGCCGTCCCAGTGTATCAAGACGCTATTCAGCCAGCAGCGAAAGAAATTGGAAAGGACTTGCAGACGATAGCCAAAACGGTGCACGTTGCACTATCACCGCTGAGAGGACTGATTTGGGGGTGGGAGCAGATTGAGGATTTCGTGAAGAGAACAGTTGCCGAAAAGTTGAAAAACGTTCCCACTGAAAGGATTGTGACGCCGGCCCTGAATGTGGCTGGCCCGGCAGTGGAGGCTCTGCGCTTTGTGGGAAATGAGCCGGATTTGAGGGAGTTGTACGCACAGTTGCTGGCCACGTCTATGGATGCTAACACTGCTGCGGAAGTGCATCCGTCGTTCGTTGAGATGATCAAACAAATGACGCCTGATGAGGCTAGACTACTGAAGCGGTTGTCCGAGAGGCGCCCTGCCCCAGTTGTAGACTTAGGCATAGAGTGGACAAACGGCGATGCTGGAGAGGTGGACGCTTTGGTCAACTGTTCGCTTCTGGGAGTCGAAGCTGCCTGTGAGCATGTGGGGAACACACCTGTTTATCTGGATAATCTATGCAGATTGGGTATCGTCGAAATTAGAGATGAGTTCTACACAGCCTCGGATGTCTACGAGCCTATCGAGTTGAGCCCCGAGTTTTTGGAAGCAAAGCGACTGATAGACGAAAAGTCTGGGCTAGAAGCACGTGTCCACAAGAAAATGGTGAGGGTCACTAATTTGGGCAGACAGTTCTCCGAAGCGGTCGTAGCAGGGGGTGAAGGATCAGGGGAAAACCCCACGTGAAGCGTGGGAGTGCGATTGCCGCGGTCGGCGCAAGGCGGACCTCGCAATGACGCGCACGGGGGACACATCGGGACGGGCCTGAGCACGCGCTCGGGGTGCTTTGTTTGAATGGACTCCACGGCTTCGACTCTGCCTTCGCTCGAAATGACCAAGCAACCCGATAATTGTTTCCGGAGGCCAGATTAGTGCATTGTGGTCGAGGTGACCCATCAATTGATTATTGATGGTTGACTATTGATTATTCGGGCAAGGTCGGTATATTGCGGGGATTATGAAGAAGATGATTGCAAACAGAACGAAACTTATCGATGCGAGTGGGATACGGAAGGTTTTTGCGCTGGCGGGGGAGCTGGAGGATCCGGTTAATTTTTCGATAGGTCAGCCGGACTTCGATGTGCCGGAGGCGGTGAAGGAGGCGGCGATTGAGGCGATTCGGGAGGGGCAGAATAAGTATTCTCAGACGGCGGGGGATGCGGTGCTCAAAGAGAAGATTGGCGAGCAGGTTAAGAATGAATTCGGCTGGACCGAGCCGGCGGTCCTTGTGAGCAGTGGGGTGAGCGGGGGGTTGCTGCTGGCGTTTATGGCGCTTATCGATCCGGGGGATGAGGTGATTTTGGCGGACCCGTACTTTGTCATTAATAAGCACCTTATAAATATGTTGGGCGGGAGGTGCGTGTTTGTAGATAGCTATCCGGACTTTCGGCTGCCGGTGCAAGCGATTGCGGCGGCGATAACGGACAAGACGAAGATGATAATCGTCAATTCGCCATCGAATCCGACGGGGGTTGTGTATTCGGAGCAGGAGATAAAGGCGCTGGCAAAGGTGGCGGAGGAAAAAGATGTGCTCGTTATGTCGGATGAGATTTACGAGAAGTTCTGCTACGACGGCCAGTGCGGGAGTATAGCGAAATATTATGAGAAGACGCTGCTGCTGCGGGGGTTCAGCAAGTCGTATGCGATGACGGGCTGGCGAATGGGGTACGTTGCGGCGAATGAGTCGCTGCGGGCGGTGGTGGAGGAGATGACGAAGGTGCAGCAATATACGTTTGTCTGTGCGCCGACACCTTTTCAGAAGGCGGCTATCGCGGCGATGGATTATGACGTTAGCGACTTAGTGGATGCGTACCGGAGGAAGCGCGACCTTCTTTATGAAGGGCTGAGGGACAAATTCGAGCTGGTTCGGCCGGGTGGGGCGTTCTATGCGTTTATCCGGGCACCGGGGAACAACGCAACGGAATTCGTGGAAAAGGCAATAAAGAACAACGTGCTGATTATTCCAGGAAACGTTTTTAGTGAGAGGGATACGCATTTTCGGATAAGTTACGCGACGAGCGACGTAAAGATTAGCCAGGGAGTGGAGATTCTGCGGGGGCTCGCGTAGAAAGGGAATATCGAATATTGAATGATGAATGTCGAAGTGGAGGGGATTTCGCCGTTTTTTGGGTGTTTTGGCTTGACCACGGACGCAGAACCGGATAAAACTACCGCGCCGTCTCGGTTTGGCCGGGACTCGTGCGGTCTCTGGAAGTGGCACCTGTCGTGCGGTTGGGCCCGGTAAAGCGCGAATCGGCTTGAATTGACATTGATTTTCCGTGAGGAAGAAGATAGTGAAAATATCCCATCGAGCTTCGTTGATGCTGGCGTTCGCAGTATTGTTTGGGATTGGTCTTTGTTGTTTTGCGGTCGAGGAAGGGCAGGGGAGAGGCGAGGCTTCTTCGAAGGGCGGCGCGGAAGAGGGGATGCCAGAGGCTTTGACAGAGACGCAGATTGAGATTGCGTTGAAGTGGATTGCAAAGAAGGACTTTGCAAAGGCCGAGGCGCTGAAGCGCCTGCGCGAGACCGAGCCGGAGAAGTTCACGCAAGAGGGACTCGATAGCGCCTTGAAGTGGCTCGGGGACAAGTATAAGGATAAGGGTAAAGAGAGGATTAAAGCGCTAAAACAGTTGCGGCAGGAAGACCCTGCGAAGTTTGGGGCGGAGGCTCAAGAACTCGTCGAGGGGGAGATTCGTAAGGCGCTCAAAGATAGGGCTCGGGAAGTTTTTAGGGGAATGATATTCGCAACGATAGGGGGACTCGGTTTTTTCCTGTTTGGTATGGGTCTGATGTCGGAGGGGCTTAAGAAGGCCGCGGGCAAAAGGCTCAAGAATATCCTTGAATCAATGACGAAACGGGTGCTGATTGCGTTTTTGGTTGGGGCAGGGATTACGGCATTGGTTCAGTCGAGCTCAGCGACGACAGTAATGGTTGTAGGGTTTGTAAACGCGGGGCTTTTGACGCTTAAGCAGGCGATATGCGTGGTAATCGGGACGAATGTGGGGACGACGGCAACTGCGTGGCTTGTTTCGATATCCGGGCTGGGGGCGCTTAAAATTACGGCGTATGCGCTGCCGGCGGTGGGATTAGGGTTTCTTCTGTATATACTGGGCAAGACGCGAAGGACGAAGTGCATCGGGCAGATACTGCTTGGTTTCGGCATATTGTTCGTGGGCATCGGTTTTATGAAGGATGGTTTCAGCCCTCTTGAAGAAAGTACAAAGGTGCACGAGCTTTTCACAAGGCTTGGCAACTGGCCGTTGCTGGCGATTTTCGCGGGGACGGCGGTGACAATGCTTCTTCAAAGCAGCTCAGCGGCGGTTGCTATTGTACAGTTACTGGCGATGCAAGGGGCGTTTGGGAGTGATTTGGAGACGTCACTTAATGTTGCGATTCCGTTTGTGTTGGGCAGCAATATCGGCACGACTATCACAGCACAGCTTGCGGCGCTGCAGACGAATCTGAATGCAAGGCGGACGGCGTGGGCACATACGACGTTCAACGTGCTTGGGGTAGCGATAGCGTATTGTTTTGTTCGCTTTGGTTTGTTCGGTGCTTTGGTTGATGTAGTTGCGCCGTGGGATCTGAACGAGAATACTGTCGGCATGTCGATAGCGATCGCACACACAATTTTCAACTGTGGCAATTCGGCGATATTCTTGCCGATAGCAGGGGTGCTGGAAAGATTTGTAGTTAGAATAGTGCCGGAGCGGGCGAGTGACGCGCTGGTTCGGCCGGTGGTTCTCGAGACGCACTTGCTGGATACGCCGGTAATAGCGCTGGAGCAAGCAAAGCGCGAAATGATCCGTATGGCGAAAACCGCAAAGAGGGCACTTGAGCGGTCTATCGACGGAATTATCGAGAACGACGGCAAGAAGCTTGCTTCGGTGGGGGAGATAGAAGACTTCATTGATTCGTTCCAGCTCGAGATAACCTCTTATCTGTCGGCGCTATCGCGTAAACAGTTGTCCGATCAGGTTTCGGTTGAGCTGCCGGTGCTTTTGCATACCGTTAACGACCTCGAGCGTGTCGGTGACCATGCGGTCAACATCGTGGAAATCGCCGAGCGCAAGATTGAACAAAGGTTTTCGTTCAGTGATTCGGCACGGGCGGAGGCCGACCGACTGCGCAAAGAGATAGACGAAATGTTTGACAGCATCATAGAGGCGCTTGAGAACAGCGACATTGAGGTGGCCAAGTCGGCTCTGGTCAATGAGAACAACCTGAACCAAATGCAGATTGAGTTTCGCCGCAGCCACGTGGAGCGGATGAGCGGCGGTCTTTGCTCGGCGGAGGCGGGGCTGATATTCATCGACCTGGTTGACAATGTCGAGAAGATCGGGGACCACCTGACGAATATTGCCCAGGCAATAATAGGGGGGCTCCAGTGGGAGGGGGTCAAGCCAAGAATTTCGACGGATTCGTGAGTTGGTGTTGCCGGATTGGCAGTATTGAGGTAGAATACATAGTACTATGAAAAGTCCACTTCGAGAATTTGGGGTTTTTCTGCTTTGCGTGCTGGTGTTCCTGGGGGGCAGCGCGGCGGCGGAGCCAAACGAGCCGACCGCGGATCCTCGACCTGCAAAGGCCGCGGTAATCGTCTGCGAGGATATGATTGACGATGGACTGTACGAGTCGATCAAACGCAGGAGCAAATTCGCCCTGGCGGCGGATGTTGACTACCTGATCTACGAGATAAACACACTTGGAGGGCTTGTCTCGGCAGCATACGATATATCGGAGTACTTTCTGCACGACGTGGGGCCGAAGGCACGGACGGTTGCATATATATCCATGAAGGCGGTATCGGCCGGTGCTCTGATAAGTGTCGGGTGTGAAGATATCATAATGAAGGAAAGGACAAGGATCGGTGACTGTGCGCCGATGGCGATGGGGATCAAACTCGAAGACGTAGAGCGGGAGAAGATCGAAGCGGATATTCGGACGGTGTTCGTCAATTCCGCTCAGGCCAATGGCTATCCTGAGGCATTGCTCAGGGCGATGGTTACGCAGCAGATTGAGGTTTACAGAGTTAAGAATCTTAAGACAGGCGAGGATGAGTTCTTTGAGAGCACGGATATGCCAAGGGACGCGAACGAGTATGACCTGGCCGACAAGAAGGTGATTGTGACAAAAGAGCAGCTCCTTAACATCACGGCTTCGGAGGCTCTCGAGTATGGGATAGCAAGGGCTGTCGTTGAGAACCGGGCTGGGGTCCTGGAGTTTCTGGCGAAGCGGGACGGCGTGACCTTCGTCGGCGAGACGATGGTGCTCAAGACGAGCTGGTCGGAAGAGATGGTGCGGTGGCTGAATTCGCCCGCGGTCATGGCCGTGCTGGTTATGCTCGCTATGCTTGGAGTTTATATAGAGCTTAATACGCCGGGAGTGGGGCTGCCGGGGCTCGTAGCGGTGATATGCGTTGTGACTATTATCGGCAGCAAATACTTGGTTGATATGGCGAACTGGCTTGAGGTGCTGCTGTTTGCTGTGGGGGTGCTGCTGCTGTTGGTGGAGGTTTTTGTGCTGCCCGGCTTTGGTATCGCGGGCGTCTCCGGCATATTTTGCATATTGGCGGGCCTGTTCGGGATGCTTGTCAAGAATTCGCCGGGTGAAGTGCCGTGGCCTCATAGTCAGCTTGACTTCGATTTGTTCTTCGACGGGGTGATCGGACTGGCGGCGGGGTTTGTTGGATTCGTTGTTGTGGCGTCGCTGCTTGCGAAGTATATGCCCAAAATACCTTTCTTGCGGAGTCTTATCTTGGTGCCGACAGTCGCCAGGCAGGGCGGTGCGATGCGCGTGAGTATGACCAGCCTGCCCGGGAGTGAGAGCGTGAGCGTTAAGGTGGGCGAGGCGGGCGAGGTGGTTTCGCCGCTGAGACCTACAGGCAAGGCCAAATTCGGCGATGCAATGGTTGATGTGGTTGCCGAGGCGGAGTTCCTTGACAAAGGGGCAAAAGTTGTCATAATCGAGATTCACGGTAATAGAGTTGTAGTTAGAGCAGTTGACAATTGACGTGAAAGAGAGATAAGTTTATGGGCTGGTGGCTTGCATTTGCTGTTTTTTTGTATCTTGCCTGTGTGGCATTGCTGGTAGCAGAGGTGTTTGTGCCGAGCGGGGGGCTGTTAAGCGTGTGCGCTTTCGCGTGTTTGTTCGGGGGAATATTTATATTCTTTAAGCAAAGCACCACGGTGGGTGTGATAGGGGTAATTGCTGCGGTAGTAATGATACCGTCGGTTCTGGTCGTAGCTTACAGGGTGTTTCCGAAGACGAGATTCGGCAAGAGCGTTACTCTCGCGCCGCCGGTGCGTGAGCAGGGCGATGCGGTGCCTGATACCGGCGAACTAAAGGAGCTGCTCGGGGCCACCGGGGTCGTTCTGACACCGCTTCGGCCGGTAGGGACGTGCGATTTTTCGGGGCAAAGAGTTGAATGCGTGGCCGAGAGCGGTTATGTTGAGAAGGGTAAAGAGGTTAAGGTTATCGAGGTGGAAAGCACTCAGGTGACGGTTCGGACGGTTGAAGAAAGTTAATGAAAGGACAGGAAAATGTATAACTTAACAAGTATGGTTCTCGCAGCAACACAGGGGGAGATTGTGTTTTGGGCGGTTATAATTAGCTTGATTATCGTCGCCGGAGTAATTCTGTTGGTTGTAGCTGCGTTTTTCAGATTATGGCTGCAGGCCAAACTATCGAAGGCGGACGTCACATTTTTAGAGCTAATCGGAATGAAACTGAGAAAAGTTGAGCTCAGAACGATAGTTCTAAGCAAGATAACGGCGATCCAGGCCGGGTTGACACTTAGTACGAAGGATTTGGAGAGCCATTATCTGGCGGGCGGGCGGGTGCCCAATGTCGTCCGTGCTCTGATTGCCGCGAACCGGGCGAATATAGAGCTGTCTTTCCAGACGGCCACGGCAATCGACTTGGCGGGTCGTGATATTCTCGAGGCGGTGCAGACGAGCGTTAATCCGAAGGTCATCGACTGCCCGGAGCCGGCAAAGGGCAAAGATACTGTCGATGCGGTTGCGCAGGACGGGATTCAGTTGAAGGCGAAGGCCCGGGTGACGGTGCGAGCGAATATCGAGAGGCTAATCGGCGGGGCGACGCAGGAGACGATTATCGCTCGTGTGGGTGAGGGGATTGTTACGACAATCGGCAGTGCGATAACGTATAAGACCGTTTTGGAGAACCCGGACGGGATTTCGAAGGCTGTTCTGGCCAAGGGACTCGATGCCGGGACCGCGTTTGAGATTCTCTCGATTGATATTGCCGACGTCGATGTGGGCAAGAACATCGGTGCGGGTCTTCAAGCGGATCAGGCCGAGGCAGATATGCGAAGGGCCAAGGCCGAGGCCGAAAAGCGCAGGGCGATGGCCGTGGCGCGCGAGCAGGAAATGCGGGCACTGGTGGTCGAAAACGAGTCGAGGGTGCCGCTGGCGATGGCTGAGGCGTTCAAGAAGGGCAATCTCGGCGTGATGGACTACTACAGAATGAAGAATATTATGGCCGATACCTCGATGCGGGATTCGATCGCGAAGCCGAAAAAGAACGAATAGCGGCCAATGAGCTGGATTGCAGATGAGTGATTTTATTTTACAAATGGGCTTTGGGGGGCTGCTACTTGAAGGAGGGGACCGCGGGTGGTTTCAACTGCTGGTGCTCGTCGTTATGGCGGTTCTTTATGGATTAGCAAGCATCGTCAAGGCCAGGAAGCGCAAGCTCGACGTGGAGGAGGAGGAACAGCCGGCGCACAAGCCGGCGCCGGCGGGCAGGGGGGCACAGCAGTTGGCCGCGAGGCAAACACAGCAGGCGGTGCGTCCTGAGCCGGCCAGAGAAGTTCGGCGGGAACCGCAGCCCCGTCCACACCCGCGACCAACGGCAGTCCGCCCACGCAGTGCGCTCGAGGCCTTCATTGCTGAAATCAAGAGAGCCGCTCAAGGTGACATATTTCAGCCGGCAGAAGAACCGAAATTGCCGCCGGCACCGCCAACTGTTCAAGCTCAGCCGCAGGAACCGCCGGCCTTTACCGCCAAGCCACTGCCAAGCGCTCTATCTAAATCGCTGGCTCTCGGGGCGAAACAGCCGGCGGACGTGGACTATCTGTCGAAGATTCTGCCGGATTTGTCGGGCCCTGATGACCTAAAGAAGGGGATTCTCTACTATGAGATCCTGGGCAAGGCGGTTTCTCTTCGCGGGCCGTCCGACCATCTTATCGGACTATGAGCATTGGTGATTGGCAGCGAGTAGGGATTTGCGGTGGCCTTCAGTCTTTAGGATACCCGCTTTCGCGGGCACAGGTTTCGTGTTCTTGAGATTGCCACGTCCGCCTCTGGCGGACTCGCAATGACGGCGTGGAGCAGACTTGCAGCGGGCGGCTTCTACGCACCGATAAGAGGAAGATTCTTGCGTTTTACTGAGGTTTTGGGTAGAATAGCTGTGTTGATGCGAGCACAAGGCTATGGGTAAACTCACGATGTCCAGGGCACGCGGTTCCCCGAAGTACATCAGACAAGCTTCCTTCGTGTTGAGTTCGTTTGGCCGGAGCCGATTCCGGACGGCGAGTCTTTTACGATCCAGTTCGACGTCATCACCAGGGGCGCGGACCCCGACCGGCCATTAGCGCTATGGATAGTCAAGGTCGCTGTGCCTGAGCCTGCAACAATAGCATTGCTTGGCTCAGGTGGATTGGTCGTGCTGAGAAACCACAGATGAAATTGGCTTCTGCGGCCGGATTCTTGCCTGCGCTCAGAATCACAGTCTGAGCCTTGTCCTTTGAAAGAATCGCCTGAAAGAATTGGGCGTGAGAATTACACCATTTCCAACGTCCCATAATATATGTTATGTTTCATTCAGCTTGAATTCGGCTTAAAGGGGCGGGATGAGCGCTTTTGCCGTCGGGAAGGTTTTTAGATGGTTCCTGCCGGGGGCGGACCCGCATCCAGGGCTTGATTAACCATTTGGGCGAGATTCTCCCAGGTTGTTGAGACTCTGTCGAGCAGGCCAAGGTTCTGGAGGACGATTGAGATGTTGTCGGCTGCGGCGGGATACGCGAAGTTGCTCTCCATAAGGCGCTCGAGGTTGAGCAGTGTCGAGGCGAACTTCAGTTTGTTGCAGTATAGCAAGGCTGTTCTGTAGTGAAGGTTGAGGGTTTCCGGCGCGAGGCAGTCCTGAGGCGTCAACTGTTCGAGAGCGCGTTTTGCCCGGTTTGTTTCGAAGAGACAAACGGCAAGTTTGGTCCGTGCACGGTTGTAGAGCGGGTTGATGTCCACGGCGGCCTCGAACGCGGGAATTGCATCGTCGAATCGCCCTGCCGCCAGCAAGAGCACGCCGAGCCGGTAATGCAGGTCCGGGTTCTGCGGACGTGAGGCGATTTGGACGCGATGGGCCTCGATAACGTGGTGAGTGAGGTTAGTTTGCTCGTCGGCGCGGGCGTAGGGTAGATTTTCCCGAAGGCCGGCCTTGAAATGGAGGGTGGCCGTCTCGGCGAAGAGCAGTGAGCTATTGGGCTGGATTGCACCGGCCAGCGAGAGCGTGGCGAGGGCATCGGTGGTGTTGCCGGCCAATTTGTGAGCCGTGGCCAGGCCGATGTACGCATCGACGATGCTGTCGTTTATCTCAACAGCCTTGTTGAACTGCTGGGCCGCCTGGTAGTCCTGGTCGAGCTGAAGATACAGGGTGCCGAGCTTTATAGTGGCTTCGAGGAAATCGGGGCAGAGGCGAACGGCGTCTTCATATTGCACGAGGGCATCGGTCGTGGCGCCGAGCCTGGCGAGGATATCGGCCCGCCTCATTAGTAGGTCGGCCCTGTGTGGCTCGGTCGTGGACAAATCATCGAGCTGCTCAAGGGCCTCATGGAGCCGCCCGTCGCGGACAAGCTCGTCTATCTCAGGCTCGTCGGTGTGAAAGTTGTCCGGGTGCATTAAAATTGCGGTATTGAATGTCTCGGCGGCGTCGGAATATTTAGCGGCCGCGATGTACAACTGCCCGAGCGTTACCAGCGTGGATATGTCGTCGGGATATTCGCTTTTGAGCAGCTCGTACTGCTGTATGGTTTTTTCGAGCTGGCCGTTCTTGAAATAGACGGCTGCGAGCCGCTGGGCGGGGAGCTGGAGGTAGTTTTTGAATTTGAGACAATCCTGATAGAATTCGACGGCCTGCGATTCCTTGCCCAGGCGCTCATAACAGTGGCCGAGCGCGTACAGGGCCATTGTGTTGTTGGGCTGGCGCATATACACGGAGTTTAGCTCGTGGATTGCCTCGTTGAGCCGGTTATCACGCAGGCATATCGCCGCGGCGCCCAGCCGTCCTCGCACGCATGAGGGATTTTCAAAGAGATAGAGCCTGAGCTGTTCTGCGGCCGTGCCGAACTTCATATCGTTCATCAGCTCGATGATTTTGCTGAGCTGGCGATATTGCGCGGATTCACTGCTGTCGTCCGGGAGTTTAACGGTTTTGAGCCAATGCCGTATCAACTCGCTCGTGTCGATGGTTATCGCCCTGCCGAGAATCTCCAGTAAACTGCTCATACACCCTCTCACACGCAAACTTCGACTCAAGGCCTTACGGCCGGGTTTCCTAATTGCCGGCTACGCAGTCCTCCGCCTCTGCTCACACTGAATGTATCGACAATTTTGGCAGAGGTGTTAATCGTGGTTTCGCCAAATGGATGTGGCGGTGTTGTATTTGACCGGCGTGTGTGGCGATTGTGTGTGATATAGGGATTGTTGTGGTTCTAAAAGCCGGTTATCGGCTCTATAGCCCCCCTGCCGGGGACAGTTTTCAGTTCTTAGTCTTTGGGCCGATATGAGGGAATATACTCTATTTCTCCATGTCGGACTTTGCTATTTGCGCCTGTTTTTCTATGTCGCTCAGATATGCCAGCGTGCGCTCGAGCTTGTCGGTCAAGTGCTTGAGCTTGAGCATGGTTCTTACGCGGGTCAGGATCTCCAGCTTGTTGACGGGCTTGCTGAGAAAGTCGTCGGTGCCGGAATCGATGCCGCGCTCGATGTCCCCGAATTCATTCAGCGCGGTGACCATAATTACGGGAATATCGCTTGTCTTCGGGTCGTTTTTTATCCTTCTGCAGACCTCAAAGCCGCTCATTTTGGGCATCATGATGTCGAGCAATATCAAATCGGGTGCTTCTTTGCCAATGATCTCAAGTGCTTCGAGCCCGTCATGGGCAGGGACGGTGCGGCAATCCATATCTTCCAGGTAAACCTGGAGAAGCTCGAGATTCTGCTGATTATCGTCAACAACGAGGACTACGGGCGTCTTGTCGGGTTTTTCCTGGGCTGTTATTTTGGTCATAGGAGATCGCTCCCTTATGTGTTCACTTTTTCAGGGCTTTTATAATAGCGGTGCAAAATGCGGGCAGGTCGTCGGGCATGCGTGAGGTAATCAAATTGCCGTCAACAACGCATTCAGCGTCGATATATTCGGCGCCGGCGTTCTTGATGTCGTCTATAATGGCCATAAAACAGGTCGCCTTTTTGCCCTTGTATGCCGGGGTGCTGCAAAGGAGCCATCCGCCGTGGCATATAGCGGCGATGACTTTGCCGGCATTCACCATATCGTTTGCGAATTTTATGACTTCTGCACTTCTTCGCATAAAGTCGGGTGCGAAACCGCCCGGTACGACCATACAGTCGTAATCGGCGGCGCTGGCCCGCCCTGCCGCAATATTCGACGTGCAGGGATAACCTTCCTTCGAATGATATTCTTTCTGAGCCTCGGCGGCAACTAAATTAACGTCGAAGCCCGCTTCTTTGAGGCGATAGTACGGATACCAGACCTCGAGGACGTGATACATTTCGTCAACCATAATGGCTATTTTTTTAGCTGACATTTTTTACTCCTTTTCTGGGACAAATCGGCGGAAATTGCGGATTCTGTGGAAGGTCATGTAGTTTGCATCGTGTGCGCGGTGTGCGCCGCCGAGGCCGTCGTCGTAGGCGGTTCGAGACACGGCGATGATGTCGTCACCATCAAAGAGCCAATCAATGTACTGGAAGGCGTGGTTCTTGCTGTCGGGGTGGTGCAGGACGACGGATGCGACCTTCCAATTCCTCAGATCGGAAGAGGTTACGAGGGTCAGGTTGTTGCGGTAGGCGGTGGGATTCTTCTGCTTGCTGACGAGCGACCAATAGAGTTTTGTGACGGGATCGAAGCGGATGGTGAATTTGTTCGTCCCGCCGTAGAAATGGATAAAGTCTTTATCCGGGTCGATGGATACTGATTTGCCGTCATCAGAGACGTGGACGACGGCTGCGGTTTCCTCGTCGTCTCGCTGGACGCGGAGGATGTTGACGAGCTTGCCTTCGGGCGTAACGACGATGTTGCCTTCGAGCCAGGCTCGGCCGGGCCAGGCCTGGTTGAAGCGGATTCGGTTCGTTGATGTCCAGTTCTCGGCCTTGAGCAGGTCGGCGTCCACAGGAGCGGACATAACGAAACTGCAGAAATTGGCGCCCCAGCCGGTTGGCGGGTCTCTTTCCTCCATTGCCCGCCAGATTCGGCCTTTGTGGACAACGACGGGCACCGGTGCGCAGTGATATTGGCCTTTTGCAATCAGCAGGCCGCTCTTTTCGTCTTTGGGTGTGCTCCAGCTTTGCCCGTTGTCTGTTGAGCGGCGGATCACGACTTTTCCGTATAGAGCGTCGGGGCCTATGATATAGAGGGCGTTTTTGTGCGTGAAGAGCGATGACCAGAATTGGCCTACGAATTCCGTCAACTTTTTCCAGGTCTTGCCGGCATCTTCGGAACCGAAGACTGCGGTGCGATTTTCTTTTGTGGCTGGGCCGAAAAAGTCATGGGAGCTCACGTACCGGCCGTTAGGCAGGATGGCGATGCTGGGAGAGCCGATGTAGCGGCGTGATTTTGCGGGGCTGTGGTCGATGACAACGCCGGGGACGGGTGGCCAGGCCAGCTTGTCTTTAGGAACACCCTCGGTGAGCCAGGCGAGATTGAAGGCGTAGTGCTGTTTGCTGGTAATCAGGTGTATCACGCCGTTGGGTGTCTGTGTTGCAGCGAGGTAGCCCTTGGGCTCGGCGTGGGTCTTGTCCATTGTGAATCGGCCTGTGTTTCCGCCTCCGTCAACTTCTCTTGGCGGTCCGGGGGCGGTGATGAGGCGTTTGACCGGCCAGGATTTGCCCTCGTCGAAGGAAAGTGCCGCGAACATGCCGAAGACGCGGCGCTCTGCGCCGGCGCCATCGGGGATGAGCATACCCTTTCTGCGGTCGGCAAAGCTGACAAAGAGGATTGGGCCTTCTTGGAGGCGCCGGAGGATGAGTCGCTGGCCGCCGCCGATGGGTTGGAAGGGGCTTGCAGAGTATGTCCAGGAGTGCCCCATGTCCTCGGAGATGCTCATTGGCATTCGGCCGTTGATGCTGTTGCCTCGTCCGAAAGCGAGGAGTCTGCCGTCTCTAAGCTGGGTAACGCCTGCGTGGATGCCTGCAATCCAGGCACCGGTGGCTCCGTCTTTGAAGGCCGGCGTTGGTCGGCCCGCACCGGGGTCGTGCCAGGTTCGGCCGTTGTCCCGGCTGATGTGGATTGCGGTGCCGCCGCTGCCGCCGTGGACTGCGTCACAGGGCAGGATGATGAAGCCCTCGTAAGCTCGAAAGACCGATTGCACCGGCTGGTGTCGCCGGGCGTATTCGGGGTTGATCAGGGCCGCCTTGGACCAGGTTGCGCCGCTGTCGGTGGAAGTACGCATTACCAGGACCATAGTGCCCCAGGTTGCACCGACCGACAGACCGTTGAAGTGGTAGATGGTTTTCTGGCCGTCATACCACATGGCCGGGGCGTGGTCGTTGCGGTCAGGGGCGTCCCACAAGGCAGAGGCGGGCTCCCAGTAGTTGGAGTTGTACCGGAGGCGGCTGGCGAGGATTGCGAGCTCGCGGCCCGGTTCTGATCGGCAGGAGTACCATATTGCGAGCAGGTCGCCGTTGGGACAGTTGGTCAAAGCCGGATCGTGGTTGTGCTTAGAGTACATCGGGCCGTTGGAGCCGGGTGGGATCTTGACGTATTCGATTGGGCCTTTGAAGTAAGGCTTTTTCGGGTCGGGGCCTTTGGCAAGGTCGCCAGGGATGTCCTGCTTGACGTTTTGACGGTTGAGCGGAGCGGGCACAACTGGAAGTGGGTCGGTTTTGGGCAGCTCGCCGCAGACGACTCGGAAGCCGAGAAGATAGGATTTGTCGTCCGGCAATGTGCCGAGGCGGTTGGCCGAGCGGAGATATTCTAGTTTCGTGCTGTGAGCTCCGCCGCGGGTAACCTTGAATTGGCCGGTTGACCGCCCTGCCGGGTCGATTTGGTCGATACTCTCGTAAGGACCGTACCAGTCGTAGCACCATTCTTCGACGTTGCCGTGCATATCATAAAGGCCGCACGGATTCCGGGTAGATGCTGCGACCTTGAGAGATACGGGCTTGGGCTCCCAGGTCTGCTGCTGATTCTTGTGGTGCTCTTTGGGCAGGTCGTTTCCTGTGTGGTAGGTGGTGGCAGTGCCGGCGCGGCAGGCATATTCCCATTCGGCCTCGGTGGGCAGGCGGTATGTTTTGCCTTCTTTTTTCGAGAGCCATTTGCAGAATCCGACGGTGTCGTGCCAGCTTACGAAGACGACGGCCTCGTCGTCGAGTTTTGAAAAGCCGAGCTTGCCGCGGAGCTTGCGGTGCTCCGGGTCGAACTTCTCGTACTGGGCGTTGGTCACTTCGGTCGCGGAGATAAAAAAAGACTTGGTGATGGTAACTTTGTGCACGGGCCGCTCGTCCCAATCGCCGCCTTCGACCTGTCCCATAACAAAGGAGCCGGGCTCAATGCGGACAAGCTTCATACCTATGGAATTATCGACAGAGATGATGACCTTTGCGCCCGTTTCGCAGTTGTACCCCCCTACCGAGAAGATCACCAATGTTAGGAGCCATTTCTTTTTCATAGTGGAGGCCACCTAAAGAATAATTTGGTTGTTGTGATTTTCAATGAACTGACGAACTTCCGGTCTGATGTAAACATTTTCAATGTCAATGACCTTCGGGAGTGCTTCTGCGCAGAGTGCTGCCAGATCGGTTGAGGCGGCCTGGGTATCGACAAAGAATGTCCGGCGCCCTTTTATGCTGCAAAGCCCCCCGCCGCTTCCACCGAGCGGCTCACTCCGTATTGCAACGCCGTTGGCTTCCAACAGCGTCAGAAGCTCTTCGAGAATCCTTTGCTCGTTCATTGCTCAAGAAAAAGCGTATTAACAGTCGATATAGGTAAAAAGCCTAAAGACCACAAACTCAAGGCACAAGACTGCATATTTTCGGTTAATTCTATAGTGGGAGTTGGTAGTTGGCAAGTTTTACTGAAAAACGCCTTTCTTTGCACAGGAACCTGGGAGAACGGCAGCAGGAAAATGAGGCGTTGAAATCACAGCTTGGACGCCTGCAGCACCTTGCCAATATCGGGGTTGTCAGCTATATGATAGCCCACGAGATCAATAATCTTCTGACGCCGGTTGGAACGTATGCGGGCCTTGCGCTGAACAATCCCGATGACGAGGATTTGGCGAAGAAGGCGCTTGAAAAGGCGGTTCGCAACTGCGAGCGTGCCTCGAAGATTACCGAGAGCATGCTGGCGCTGGCCGATGGCCGGGAGCAGCAAAAGAAGAGTTGCCGGCTAATTACCTTGCTTGAAGAGGTTTTCGGATGCCTTGCCCGTGATTTTGGCAAGGACGGGATTACGGTGGATATACGGATTCCCGAGGATTTGGAAGTGTGGGCGGTGCCGGTTCAACTTCAGCAGGTTTTGATGAATCTGATTCTCAACGCCCGCGAGACGATGCTGCAGGGCGGCGGAATCCTGACCATCAAAGCTATGGACAACGCCGATACGGTCGGCATAGAAGTCCGTGATACGGGGGAAGGAATAGAACCAGCCGATTTAAAGGGGATATTCGAGCCGTTTTTTACGACAAAGAGAGGCGACAGCTCACCGTCGGGGCGTTTGGGGGCCGGGCTTGGCCTCGCCTTTTGCAGCAGGGTAATTGACGCCCATCACGGTGCAATTTCCGTTGAATCCAGGCCGGCTGAGGGGAGCACATTCAAGATCGCACTGCCCAAACCACAGTCAGGTAATAGCTGATGCCGGGACTTGTTTTCCAAAATATCGGCCATATTACATTGATGTTGGTGCTGCTGGCTTGCTCTGCATTTTTCTCGGGGTCGGAGACCGCCTTTTTCAATCTATCAAGCCGGCAGAGTCGGCTCCTTCGCGAATCCAGGCATAAGGTGCAGAAGCTGGTTGCCTGGCTTCTGGATCGGCCGGGCCAACTGCTCAACAGCCTGTTGTTCGGGAATATGACGGTCAACGTTCTCTACTATGCGGTTGCAAGCGTTTTTACGATAACGGTCAAGAAGGAGGTCGGGCTAACGGCGGCGGGGGCCACGGCAGTAACGAGCTTCGCCCTGTTAGTGCTTGTCGGAGAGATATTGCCGAAGTCACTGGCATACGCGAATTCGCGTTCGCTGAGTGTTACAGCGGCGGTGCCGGCCTTTTTGTGGCTGAAGGTCTTTGCGCCGTTGGAGTTTGCATTTAAGGTCTTTGTATTGGAGCCGGTTCTGCGGGTGTTGCTCGGCCCGGCAAGAGCGCCCAAGGCGATAACCGTGGGTGATTTCAGGTCGTTGATTGATACGACTCGCAAGCAGGGTTTGATTACAGCCGATGAGAACAAGCTCATGACGGAGGTTGTCGAGATTGGCTTTTTGAAGGTTCGTCACGTGATGCGGCCGAGGGTGGATATGGTCGCGTGTTCTGTGACCAAATCGCCAGAGTCGGCAATTGAGCTGATGCGGGAAAACAGGCTGACGAAGCTGCCGGTGTACGCGCGAAGGATAGATGATATTCTTGGCGTGGTGCATCTTCGGCAGCTACTGCTTCGGCCCGGCGTGCCCTTAGAGAATCTGGTTGAGCCGATACACTTTGTCCCGGAACAGAGGACGATCGAATCACTGTTGGAGTTTTTCCGCAGGAGCCGGAGCGATACGGCGATTGTCGTGGACGAGTATGGGGGAATCGCGGGCGCCGTTCGCCTGGAGGACATCGCCGAAGAGTTGCTCGGGCAGATAGAGCTTATGGACGGGACCGAGCCTATCGAACAGGTGGGGCCTCTTGAGTATCGGCTAAGCGGCAATCTGGCCATTCACGACTGGGCCGAGGCGTTCGGCGTGGACGTAACGGAGACGCGGATTTGCACGGTCGGCGGGCTCGTGACGGCGCTCTTGGGCAAGATACCAAAGAGCGGGGACGTGGCGTATTTGAAGAACCTCAAGTTTACCGTGGACAAGGTGCGCAAGCACCGAATAGAAAGTCTGGTATTGACACTGGAGCCTATCGGGACTGATGGTCAATAGCATAGTTTTAGTGTCGGCATTTGTGTTTTTCGTGCTTCTTTCAGGGCTGTTCTCTGGTTCGGAGACGGGTCTATATCAGCTTAGCCGGGTTCGCCTGCGGTTAGGTATTGAAAAGAAGCGGTTGCCGTTTGTTATGCTCGGCAAGATCATGCGTGACAGTCCCGGTCTGCTTCTTTCAACGCTGATAGGGACGAATCTTGGGAACTATCTTGCGACGAGTGCGGTAACTTACATATTCATTACAAGGGTGGGCCCCGAGCCGGCCGAGCTGCTGACGACGCTCGTGACGGCCCCGGTGCTGTTTGTTTTTTCGGAGCTGATTCCGAAGAATATCTTCTTTTATCGTGCTGATTTTCTCATGCCCTGTGTGGCGCCGCTGCTGTTCGTCTTTCACAAGGCTTTAACCTGGTGCGGTGCAGTGGGCCTGTTTAGGTTCATTTCGGGAGTGTTTTCGCGGCTGGTGGGATTGACATCTTCATCGAAGGCGGTGATAACGTCGGCGCAAAGGCACCGCATCAGGGCGATTCTGCAGGAGACCCGCGAGGAAGGTATTTTGAGCTCGGTGCAAACGGAGATAATAGACCGCATCGTGAGTATTCCGAGCATTCGCATAAGGTCCATAATGATTCCGGTCAACAAGGTTCAAACGGTGCATGTGAATTGCGACAGGTCGGGGCTGCTGAAGAAGCTGGCCGAGTGTGCTTTTACCCGGCTGCTGGTGTATGAAGGGCAGGGGCGCCACGTTGTCGGCTTCACAGATGTCTATGAGGCTTTAGCCTCGTCGCAGGAGTTTTCGGATCTGCGGCAGTTTGTAAAGCCGATCCGCAGGCTTGACGAGGACACCGCCGTTACCGATGCGATACATATTATGCAGACTGAGAACCACAAGATTGTTCTGGTGACGCGGGCCGGGCGTGGCGGACGAGAACGCCCCATCGGCGTTGTGACAATGAAGGATTTGGCCGAGGAGCTTCTCGGAGAATTGGCGGAATGGTAGAATAGGGCGCAGTATGAAGCTGAATTGAGTAATCAGATGTCGCGAAGAATCGTTAATATTGCCGTGGTTTTGCTGCTGGTTGTTCTTTCGCTTGCAATTGTGGGCGGCAGTATGAGCAAGCCGGTCGGGCGGGACGAGCAGATGTACTGCACAGCGGGCGTATTGATGGCTCAGGGCAAGACGATTTACAGGGACTTTTCGTACGCGGCCCAACTGCCCTACCACCCGCTGCTGTATGCGGCGGTGTACAGGATATCAGGGACGAGTTATTATCTGCTCGCGGGCAGGTTGGTCTCCGTGGTCTCTGACATAGCGGTGATGTTGTGCATTGTGGGGATATATCGGCGGATTTTCGGGCGTTTTAGGCTATCCGGGGCGTTTTTGGCTGCTGCGGCGGTGGTATTGTACGTGTTTAATCCGCTGGTGGATTACGCCAACGGATATGCGTGGAACCACGACGTCGTGATCTTATGTGTGGTGCTGTCCTTCTGGCTGTTTATATCGACCGATTTCAAAGGGCAGCTACGATACGGGCGGATTGCGGCGATCGGTGCGCTGCTTACATTTGCAAGCTGTATGCGGATTACGACGGTGCTGGTGGAGCTGTTGTTTTTGGCTGTTTTACTGAGCCATCCAGCCGGCTCAATCAGGAAAAGATTCGAGCGAGCATTGCCGTTCTTGAGTGCGGCCGGAATCGTTTTGATTTGGCCTGCGTGGGTGGTTGCGCAGGCGCCGCGGGCATTCTATCTCAACTTAGTCAAGATACCCGTGCTGTACGGCGAATGGCTCAAGACAATCGGCGTAGTTTTTAACAAATTCGAGTTGACGACGGCCTGTCTTGCCACGCCTGGGTATTTTGTGCTGATCGCAATGGCGGTCTATTTGGGCCTTGCAGTATTCTTTCTTCGCAGGAGGCTGGAGATATCAAATGGGAGGAATTTATTACTGGCCGCTCTACTACCGGTGATGTTCTTTGTGGTTGCGCTGATTCCGCCGACGATGTGGCGGCAGTATCTCGCTGTGCCGGTGCCCTTTTTGGTAATCGCCCCGGCTTATCCCCTGTTGTACGTGAGGAAACTCGGCGGCAAAACGGGGGTGGAGGGGCATTTTAAGGTAGCTTGCCTGTTAGTAGCTGTGTGCGTATTTGTAGCGGTGCTCTCGTATCCGGTTGTATTGGCCAGGACGCCGGCGGTCCTTGTGCCGGAATTGTGGGTGCCGGTTCAGGTCCACAAGATCTCGGAAGATATTGCGGGGAAAACGAAAGAGCCCAAGCTGGCACTTACCCTGGGGCCTTTATTTGCGCTTGAGGGCGGCTGCGATATTTATGCTGAACTGTCGGCCGGGGCGATCATATACAGGATTGGGGACCTGATGACGCCTGCGGACCGGGCTGTTACACATACAGTTGGTGCGCAGACACTCAAAGAGATGGTGCAGGGTTCACCGCCTTCGGCGGTAATATTACGTGTGGAGACGGGACGTCTGGCTTTTCTCGAAGGGCCGCTGACAGAGGCTATCGAGCGCGACTGGGAGAGGAAGGTCTATGAGGACGGCCCGGTTGTGTACTTTAGACCTTGATCAGGTGTGCTAAGTACACCCCTACTGTTTGGCGGGTTGCTCTTTCGGCGTCCGCAGCTTAGCCGTGGGCTGCTTGGGTGGCTGCTGTTTGGACGGCTCCTCTTTAGGCTGCGATTTGGGTGACGGCTCGCGTGGTGGATCGGGTTCGACATCGTCGATGATTGCTTTTGCGATGTCGTTGATGGCGGCTCGCGTCAGGCCGTTGGTGTTGTTGGCGAGGATTGAGAATATGTAGTCGCCCTTCTTGGTGGTGCAGACTCCCGAGAGAGCCCTGACACCGTCGATATATCCGGTCTTGCCGATGATCCGGCTTTTGTATTTGCGCTCGTAGAAGCGCTTTGCGAGAGTCCCATCGACCCCCCCTACCGCGAGTGAATCCCTGTAGAGCGGCCAATGGCGGCTGTTGTAGAGGTGTGAGAGGACCGTTGTAATGGCGTGGGCACTTAGCTCGTTGAGGCGGCTGAGGCCGCTGCCATCGTCGATATAGAACTGGCTCTTGTCTATTCCGAGGTCCGATAAGTACCGGCCAATGAGCTCGCTGCCGGCTTTCCAACTGCCGTTGGTCTTGTCGGGGGCGGCGTTTGCGGCGATGGTCTTGCAGAGTGCTTCGCAGACCAGCCCGAGGCTGCGCTTGTTGGAGCGGCCCAGACAGTCGGCCATTGTAGTGGTATATTCGCTGAGCAATATGAAATCGCTGCGATCGGGCAGCGTTTTTTCAATGAACCGGCCTTCTGCTTTTATTCCGGCTCGCGCGAGACCTTCTGCGAGCAGGAAGCCGAAAAAGGCGGCGGGCCTTTGAATTGCGACGTTGGCCAGTGTGGCCTGAGTTCGGCACTTGCCGTTGACGGTGAGCATGTTGGGATAGCGATTGCGATAGGACGCAATGGCACTGTCGCCCTGTGATATGGGGGTAACTTCGTTGATGATCTGGATGAAGCTGGTCGCCGGCTTGATGGAGACGGTAACGCGGCCGGCGGTATTTCGGGCCACGATGTCGATGCAGTTGTCGTTGTAATTGAGGCCGCTGACCTCGGCGGCAAACCAGTTGTTCAAGTGCTTGAGCAGCCAGTTGGGGTGGACCCGCTGGTCGTCAAAGACACTGGTATCGATGACGATGTCTTTTACGGCGATCCGGCCTTCGCGTTTTAGTGCTGCGGTAATGTCTTTGAATATCCAGCCGGTTTCGCGGCCGTACTTGGCATCGAGCACCGGGTCACCCAATAACGGATCACCGCTTCCGATTACTACGAGCGTCTCGCTGCAAAGGCCGACTTTAGTTTTGTACTCGTAGTCCGGGCCGAGGTATTTCAGGGCCGCGGCGGTCGTGATAATTTTCATGTTCGAGGCCGGTATCATCAGCTCTTTCGCATCGTGGTCATAGATGGTGCGGCCGGAAGGGGCTTTTACGACGTGGATTGAGAAATGGGCCTTGCGATTGGCCGGCTGGGCGAGAATGCCGTCGATTCGCTTTGCCAAATCGGCCCCCGCGGCGCCGGCGAGCAACATGCTCAGCAGAGCGACAATCAGCAGTTTTCTCGTTAGATTCTTCATAGCACAGCAGCAGTAACACATTGAAAAAAGGCTTTAGTTTTCAGTTACTTATCGGTTGTTGGCGAATAAGATAACATAGACGGAGGGATTTGTTAAGAGAATTTGAGGCAAGCGATTGGGTTGATAATTGACTACTGATGATTGATTCGCAAGGCGTAGGGAATTGGGGATCGAGATTGCTTGCAATGGGGCGGTTGTGTTTGTACAATCGGGGGCGAATCGGCAGAACCTTTGATTGGATGGGCAGGCGATGCTCGAATTTCTATTATATCCGAAGTCAATCGCGGTGATTGGGGCATCGCGGACGCCGGGAAAGGTTGGTCATGAGATAATGATCAACCTGACCGAAGGTGGTTATGAAGGACAGATCATACCCGTTAATCCTTCTGCTGACGAGGTGCTTGGCCTCAAATGCATGCACGATCTGGATGCGTACAAAGGCGTCATCGACCTGACCGTGGTCGCAGTGCCGTCTCCGTTAGTTCCGCAGGCCGTCAAAACCTCAATAAAGGCGGGAGCCAAGGCGATAGCAGTTGTTACGGCGGGATTCAGAGAGGTCGGGCAGGAAGGAGATGCACTGCAAACCGAAATTACGGGGCTTTGTGCGAAGGCCGGGGTCCGTCTGTTGGGGCCTAATTGCTTGGGCTTGATTAACACCGACCACCGGATGAACGCCTCATTCTCAAAACAGATGCCGAAACGCGGTGACATATCGCTTTTGTCACAATCGGGAGCAGTGTGTACGGCCATGGTGGATTGGGCAACTGCGAGGGGTCTCGGACTGGCGAAAGTCGTTAGCATAGGCAACAAAGCGGATTTGAATGAGACTGATTTTCTCCAGGCGTTTGCCGAGGACGAGCAGACAAGGGTAATCGTGGGGTATCTCGAGAGCATTACCTCGGGCGAAAAGTTCATCAGGGCGGCGCGGGCGGCGGCGTCGGCCAAGCCGCTGGTGCTTTTGCGGGCCGGGATAACAAAGGCGGGGATGAGGGCGGCATCGGCACATACAGGACATCTGGCCGGGCACGATATCGCCTACGCGGCGGCCTTCAGGCGTTCGGGTGTGATTCGCGCAGAGAGCTTCGATGCGCTTTTTGATTATTCTGTGGCCTTGTCTATGCAACCGCTCCCGAAAGGCAACCGTGTGGCGATAATTACCAACGCCGGAGGCCCGGGCGTTATGGCCGCTGACGCGGCCGAGCAGGCGGGGATGACAGTTGCGACTCTCAACAGCCGCAGTGCCAGCGCGCTCAAAGAGGATCTGCCTCCTGCAGCGATTGTCGCCAATCCCATCGACGTGTTGGGCGATGCGGACCCGAAACGGTACGCCGCGGCCGTCCAAACCGCACGAGCAGACGAAGCGGTCGATGCGATTATTGTTATTTTGACGCCGCACGCGATGACAAAGCCGGCAGAAACGGCGCGGGCTATCGGCGCGTCCAAAGTCGGGGGCAAGCCCATACTTGCGGTGTTCTTAGGCAGTGCCGATGCGATGCCGCAGCGAAAGGAGCTGGCCGATTGCTGTCTGCCCGATTATCCTTCCCCGGAGCGGGCGGTGGCGGCGCTGCGGGCAATGTACGAATACCACCTCTGGCGCAAGCGTCCGGCGCGCGTCGTCGCGCGGTTTCCAGTCAACCGGCGGCGAGTCGAGCGTATCATAGCGCGCCATTTGAAAACAAATCACGTGCAGATGGGCGAGGTCGAAGCCAAAGAGATTCTGCGGGCTTATGACTTTAACGTTCCCGACGGACGCGTTGCGAACAGCCCGGAAGATGCGGTGGAGGTTGCCGGCAGGATCGGATTTCCGGTCGCGATGAAGGTTGTTTCGCCGGACATTCTGCACAAGTCTGCCGTGGGCGGTATCAAGCTGAATATATCGAGTCCGGAAGCAGTTCGCGATACGTTTGATCTGCTGACGCTGCGAGTGACCCGGCGTGCGCCGCAAGCCCGAGTGCACGGGATCTACGTGGAGAAGATGTGCGTCCACGGCCTGGAACTTGTTCTGGGTATGACGTGCGACCCACAATTCGGTCCGCTGCTTATGTTCGGGCTTGGCGGGATTTTTGTGGACGTGCTCAAGGATGTCTCCTGCTATTTGGCTCCGATCACAGCCGACGAAGCGATGCAGATGCTGTCGGAGACGAGGTCGTACGCTCTGCTAAAAGCGGCGCGTGGGCAGGCCGATATAGATTTGACCGCAATTACGGGGGCCCTGCAGCGAATAAGCCAGTTGGCAACCGACTTCCCGCAAATCAAGGAATTGAACATCAATCCGTTTATAGTCGGAAGCGTTGGAACCGAGCCGATGGTGGTTGACGCCGGGATAACGCTTTCGCAAGGCGGTGGCAAGTAAATGATCGAATCGGATCGTGAGTTTGACCAGGGGGGTCCGGGAGATTGGCCGACGCGCTATCAGAGTATGGTTGTCTCGGCCGGCGAGGCGGTTGCGCGGATACGGCCGGGGCAGCGAGTGTTTATCGGTACGGGGTGCGGCCAGCCTCAGGCATTGGTCGAAGCGCTGCTGGCACGAGTAGGCGAGCTGGACGATATAGAGATTGTACATCTGCTGACGTTAGGTGGGCAGCTTTACCGGCACAGGGAGCTTGCGAAGCATTTTCATATAAACAGCTTTTTCATCGCAGAGAACGTGGACGACATGCAGGCGCGGCTGGGTGACTATACGCCGATATTTCTGTCGGACATACCGCGCCTGTTCCACTCGGGCCAGCTCCCTCTGGACGTTGCACTGATACAGGTAACCGAACCCAACGAATATGGGATGTGCTCTTTGGGCGTCTCAGTTGATATTACCAAGAGCGCCGCGGAGAACGCGGGTCTGGTCATCGCACAGATAAACCCGCGGATGCCCTGGACATTGGGAGACAGCATGCTCTCGGCCCACGATATCGACGTTTTGGTACCGGCCGAGTCACCCATTCTGGAAGCGGAGCTGCCCGAGCCCACGGATGTCTCGCATCAAATCGCCGAGTACATAGCTGCGCTGATCCCGAATGGCTCGACGGTTGAGGTGGGCATAAGGCGCATTCCAATGGCGGTGCTTGAGTTTCTCAAAGACAAGCATGACCTTGGAATTCACACGGAGGTGCTTTCCGACGCCGTTATCGACCTTGTTGAGTCCGGGGTGATAACAGGTATTCGCAAGAACATCGACCGGGGCAAGATAGTGGCCAGTATGTGCATGGGTACGCAGAGGCTCTACGATTACATCGACCATAATTCGGCCTTTGCATTCCGGCCGGCCGAGTACGTCAGCGACCCTTATCTCATAAGCCGGCAGGACAATATGGTTGCGATCAGTGTCGCTCTGGAGCTGGACCTCACCGGACAGATTTGTGCGCACTCGCCGCAGGCCGGTTTTATGGGGATGGGCAGCCACATGGACTTTACGCATGGGGCGTCCCGGTCGTCGGGCGGCAAATCCATAGTCGCATTAGAGGCGACCCGAAGCGATGGGACTATCTCGCGAATAGTGCCCCAGCTTAGCCGCGGCGCCGAAGTGGCTGCGACCTGCAGTGAAGTGCACTACGTTGCGACGGAGTTCGGGGTGGCGTACCTGCACGGCAAGAGTTTGCAGGAGCGGGCGCTGGCGCTAATCAGTATTGCTCACCCGAACTTTCGCGCCGAATTGCTCAAGGCGGCCATCGAGAATAAATATGTCAGCTCTGATTTGGCATCGGTTGAAGGCAAAATCTTCGTGGGGCCGCTGGAATTGAAGACTTCCCTCGTCACCGAAGACGCGACACAGATATACTTTCGACCGATGCACCCGACCGATGAAAAACGGATGCGGGGGCTCTTCCACTCGCTCACCAAGGAGACCATATACTATCGGTTTATGTCGAATATCACGCGGATACCACAAAAGCAGGTGCAGGACTTCGTCTATATCGACTATCGCAGTGATATGGCGATTGTCGGGACCATACCGGAGGCGCACGGGGAAGATATTATCGCCATCGGGAGGTACTATCTCAATCCTCGCACCAACCTGGCGGAAGTCGCCTTTATTGTGCGGGACCAGTGGCAAAATCAGGGCATCGGGACGTTTCTGCTCAAGTATCTTATCACCATCGCCAAGCGCAACGGTATTGCCGGCTTTACCGCCGAGGTGCTCAGGGACAATAAGGCGATGCTGGCGGTGCTGGCCAAGAGCGGCTGTGAGATTCGCAGCCGCATGGAGGACCGTGTTTACAGCTTTGAGCTGCATTTCGCGTGATCATCTGCGTTCTGCC